>DATKAL010000467.1:0-10311 GCA_035498135.1 Anaeromyxobacter sp. | reverse complement strand
GTCTACCTCGACTACTGGGGCATCCCGAACAAGAACGCCGCCCAGAACGCCCCCGCCTCCTTCACCCCGGACGCGTCGCTCAAGATCGGCGTCGACGTCCACGACGAGCTGTCCTTCTCCGCCAAGGCCTGCGTCAGCTGCCACGGCGTGGAGATCGACCACATCGCCCTCGACTACCAGCCGACCGCCTGGTTCAACGTCCAGTTCGGCCGGCTGGCGGTCCCTTTCGGCGAGTACTCGCAGCGCGTCGACTCCTCCGGCCACAAGACCGCCTCCGCCCCGCTCATCTACGACATGGGCCGGATGGCCTACGGCGACCGGACCTCCATGAACCTGGGCGTGCTCCCCCAGCCCTACGTCGACACCGGCGTGCTGGTGTACGGGACCGTCTGGCTCGGGTCCAAGCTGCAGGTCTGGTACGGCCTCTACGGCGTGGCCGGGCTCAAGGGGGCGAACGACGTCGACTGGATGTCGATGCGCTCCATCCCCTACACCGACAACAACCGCGAGCCGGCCGGCGGCGGGCGGCTGGCGCTCACGCTCTCGCAGGACGAGGGCTTCTTCGGCGACGTCAGCGTCGGGGCCTCGGGCTCGGCCGGTCACTACGACAAGGACGCGAAGCTCAAGTACCTGATCTACGGCCTCGACGCCTCCGCCCGGTTCGGGCCGGTGACGATCCGCGGCGAGTACGCCGCCCGGAAGATGGACCTGAGCCAGACGGCCAGCTACCCGTACCAGCCGGTGGACTTCTGGATGCGCAAGGAGGGCTGGTACGCCGAGCTCGAGCACCCGCTGGGCAAGTACCTGAGCGCCGTCTACCGCTACGACACCCTGCGCCGCCTCGGGGTCCCCCTCCCCGGCACCAACGCCGCCCTCACCCCGGACAGCAGCATCGTCCGCTACACCGCCGGGCTCGTCGTGTCCCCGGCGCAGGCGATATACATGAAGCTGATGTGGGAGTACTGGGACCCGACCGACTTCCAGAGCTTCCACTCGTACCACGTCGGCCTGGGAGGGGCGTTCTGATGGCTTCCTCGACGATCGCGGCGCTGGCGGCGGTCGGCCTCGTCCTCGCCTCGGCGAGCGGCGGGGAGAAGGCGCCACCCGACCCCCGCGACTACGGGCCGGACCACATCGACATCTCGGGCTACCCGGCCGAGCAGCAGCGCGAGTACATGGTCTACTCGATCAAGTGCGCCAAGTGCCACCCGCTCGCGCGGTCGGTGAACGCGAAGTACAACGCCCAGGACTGGAAGCGGTACCTGAAGCGCATGATCCGGCGCCCCAACTCCGGGATCAACGAGGAGCAGGCGCAGGCGATCTACGACTTCCTCAAGTTCCATTCCTCGAAGATGGGCTACTAGCGGTCCGCGGTCGATGGCCTCCTTCCCCGCGCGCGCCCGGGCGTCGCTGCGCCTCCGGCTCCTGGTCGCCACCGTGGCGCTGCTGGCGGTGGCGCTCGCCTTCGCCGCGGTGGCCTTCGAGCGGGCCGCGCGGTCGGTGGTGGTCGAGGCGGTCCACTCCCACCTCGCCGCCCGCGCCAAGGAGGTGCACGACGCCGTCCTCCGCTTCCAGCGCGAGCGCGGCCTCACCGTCCGCAACTGGTCCGAGGCGGACGCGATGCAGTCCACGATGGACTCGGGGGACCCGAAGTTCGCCGAGGACTACTTCAAGCGCACCATCCAGGACCAGGGCGGGGCCTTCGACATGGCGGCGCTGCTCACCGCCGGCGGCGAGGTGCGCGCGGCGGTGCGCCGCTCCGAGGGGGGCGAGCGCCGCGGGGTCGGGGTGGACGACCTGCGGGGCAAGGTCCTCGGGCTCGCCCTGGTGCACGATGCGGCCACCAGGGGCGAGATGGCGCTCGGGATCGCGCCCCTCTCCCTCCTCGACCCCCTGGGGAAGGACGTCCCCACCCTCTACATGGCCTCGCCGGTGAAGGACTTCGCCGGCGACCTGGTGGGCGTGGTGGTGGTCGCGGTGACGCCGGACGCGATCTCCCAGCTCCTCGCCGACGTGACCGGCAAGGTGGGGAGCTACCTGCCGGTGCTCGCCGATCGCGACCAGAAGGTGGTGCTCTCCGTCCCCGGGGTGGAGCAGGCCTCGCTCGCCTCCATCCTGGCGGCCCCGGCCAGCCGCCCCGGCTCGCTGGAGGAGATCGACCGGGGCGCGGAGGGGAACGCGCTGGCGGTGCGGACCGCCCCCTCCGCCGAGGCGCCCGGCTGGTCGACCATCATGCTCGTCCCGCTCCGCCAGGCGTTCGGGAGCCTGTACTGGATGCGGGGCATGCTGGCGACGCTCTTCGCCCTGGTGCTCGCCGGCGCGGGCTTCGCCAGCGTGGTGGCGCTCCGCCAGGCGGCCCAGCCGCTCACCGACGTCTCCCGCTCCATGTCCAAGGTGGCGGCCGGCGACTTCTCGATCCGGGTGCGGACCGAGTACACCGACGAGCTCGGCCACCTGGTCCGCTCCTTCAACACCATGGTCACCGAGGTGGAGCGCTCCCGGGACGAGCTGCAGCGAACCGAGGCGCTCCGGCGCGAGGTCCAGATCGCCCACCAGATCCAGACCGCCATCCTGCCCGTCAGCCCGGCGGTGAAGGGCTTCGAGGTGGCGGCGCGGATGAAGCCGGCCGAGGACGTGGGCGGCGACCTCTACGACATCCTCGCCTTCGAGGACACCTTCTGGGTCCTGGTGGGCGACGTCTCCGGCCACGGCATCAACTCCGGGCTGGTGATGATGATGGCCCAGGCGGCGGCCTACAGCGCCATCGCCGACGACCCGAAGACCTCGCCCAGCGCCGTGATCGCGGCGGTGAACCGGGTGGTCCACGAGAACGTCCGCAACCGGATGAAGCGCGACGACTACCTCACGCTCATGGCCGCCCGGCACCTGGGGGGCGGGAAGTTCCTCGCCGCCGGGGCCCACCAGCCCATCTTCATCACCCGGGGCGGCGGCTGGGTGGAGGTGGTGGAGTCGGTCGGCCCGTGGGTGGGGATCTCCCCCGATCCACCCGGGGTGCAGGAGTACGAGTTCCAGGTCTCCGAGGGGGAGAGCGTCTGCCTCATCACCGACGGCATCCTGGAGGCGTCCGACGAGGACGGCGACCTCTTCAACGAGGAGCGGCTCCAGGCGCTCCTCGGGGCGGTGGGCAACTCCTCCGCCTCCGAGGTGCTCCGGGTGATCTTCTCGGCGGTCGAGGTGTTCTCGCCCCGGCAGGCGGACGACATGACGGCGGTGGTCCTGAGGCGCATATGAGCGATCCCTTGCAGGCGGAGCACCCACTCGTGTACCTGACCTTGAGGATGATGCCCCCGTGGGTGTTCATCGACGAGCTCCGGCGGTTCGTCGAGTCGTTCTGCGCCTGCGCCTGCCCGGACGCGAACCGGGAGGCGGCCATGGCGCTCGCGGTGCACGAGCTCATGCAGAACGCCGTGCCCCACAGCCACGGGGAGGAGGTCGAGCTCCGCCTGGAGGTGGACCCGGTGAACGACCGCGTCCAGGTGGCGGTCTCGAACCGTTGCACGGACGAGGAGTATGATGCGCTCTCCGAGAAGATCGCCCGCATGAACCGCGAGCCAGACGCGCTCGCCCACTACCTCGAGGCGATGCGGGACACCCCGACCGCCACGCGGGGCGGCATCGGCCTGGCCCGCGTCCGCTTCGAGGCCCAGCTCCAGATCACCCTGAGCCGCTCGACCGGCTCCTTGACCGTCCACGCCGCCGGAAAGCTCCGCGCCCCGGCGCTCCAGATGCCCAGAGGTGCCATCCGATGAACCCGATCCAGCCGGGGGGCCGCGGCGCTCCCTTCCAGGTAGCGGAGGAGAAGTACTCGGCCAGCATGGCGGTCGAGCCGCCGGGCACCCGGGTCTCCTTCCGCGGGACGATCAGCACGGTCAACCCGGCCACCGTCCTGAACCCGTTCGTCGACGCGGTCCACGAGGACCTGCTGCGGCGCGGGGCGAAGGAGGTCCGGATCGACTTCCGCGACCTCGAGTTCTGCAACTCGTCCGGGTTCAAGTCGTTCATTTACTGGATCCAGAAGATCCAGGCGACGCCGGAGCCGCAGCGCTACGGGCTGCGGTTCCTGTCCAACCCCGCCCGCAAGTGGCAGCGGACGAGCCTCCTCGCCCTGTCCTGCTACGGCGTGAACTGCGTCGTGATCGAGTAGCTCCCCGGGCCAGACCCCGGCTCCTGTGGCTCGCCGCCCCCGTTAGGGTGCGCCGACGCCGACCCCTTTCCGGGGGCGGGCGCAGTGCCCAGATTGGTGGACGCGCCACCCGAAGAGGGACCCCATGACGAAGCACCTCGCCGCCGTCCTGCTGCTGTGCTCGGCGACAGCGCGCGCCGGCGAGCCGGGCGTCCGCGCCGCGGAGCGGTGCGCCGGCTGCCACGAGAAGCTCCACCCCGGTCTGGTGGCCGACTGGCGGATGTCCCGCCACGCCCGGGAGAACGTCTCCTGCGAGGCCTGCCACGGCGCCGATCACCTCGGCGAGAGCGACGTGAGCCGCGCCCAGCTGCCCACGCCGGACACCTGCGCCCCCTGCCACGCCGACCAGGTGGCCCAGTTCAAGCGGGGCAAGCACGCGCGCGCCTGGATCGCGGTGAAGACCATCCCCACCTTCCACCACCTCGACGAGGCGCGCCCCGGCGATCCGTCCGGGTGCGCCACCTGCCACCGCATCGGCCTCAAGCCCGCCGCCGAGGCCAGGGCGCTCCGCGAGGCGGGCGCCGCCCACGGCATGGCCTCCTGCGATGCCTGCCACACCCGGCACCTCTTCTCCAAGGCCGAGGCCTCGCAGCCGGAGGCGTGCCGGAGCTGCCACGGCGACCTCCAGTTCGCCGCCTGGTCCGAGTCGAAGCACGGGGAGCGCCACCAGCTCCGGGCGCGCGGGGGCCTCCCCGCCGAGGCCGCCGCCCCGACCTGCCAGGTCTGCCACCTGCCCGGCGGCGATCACGCCGTGCGGACGCCCTGGGGGAACCTCGGCCTCCGCCTCCCCTGGACCGCCAAGATCTACGGCTTCGAGGACGAGTGGGGCCCGCTCCTCGCCGACGACGCCTGGGCCGCCGACCGGGCCACCCTGCTGCGCGCGCTCGGCGTGCTGGACGCGGCCGGTAACCCCGGCCCCCGCGCCGAGGCGGTGGGGGGCGCCGGGCTGGCCCACCTCGACCGGATCGAGTTCCAGAACGAGCGCCGGCGCCTCACCTCCGCCTGCCGCCAGTGCCACGGCGTCCGCTTCATCCGCGAGCAGCTCGACCGGCGGGACGGCCTGCTGCGGGAGGCCGACCGCCTCGGCGCCCAGGCGGTGCTCGAGGTCGCGGCGCTGCAGGCGGAGGGGCTCGTCCCGCCCTCGCCGGAGGGCCGGTTCCCCGACCTGGTCACCGCCTCCACCGGCACGGCGGTGGAGCGGCAGCTGGCGCGGATGTTCTTCGACCACCGGGCGAAGCTCCTCGCCACCGCCTTCCACATGAGCTCCGAGGTCCCGCGCTGGCGGACCGCGCTCGTCCGCGACCTGGCCCAGATCCGCCGGGAGGCGGCCGCGCTACGGGCCGCCGCCGGGCGGGAGAAGCGCCGCGCGCCGCCGCGGGGCTGAGCCGGTCCCGGGCTACCCGCCCACCGCGGCGAGGAAGCTCGTCCCCACCCGGGCGCGCAGGCCGAAGCACTCGGCCACGGTCGCCCCCAGGTCGGCGAACGAGGGGCGCGTCCCCAGGCTCCCCGCGCCCCGCCCCGGGCCCTGCACCAGGAGCGGCACGTACTCCCGCGAGTGGTCGGTCGACGGGGTGGTCGGATCGCAGCCGTGGTCGGCGGTGAGGGCGAGCAGGTCGCCCGGGCGCAGCTTCCCGAGGAGGCGCGGGAGGGCCCGGTCGAGCGCCTCCAGCGCCCGGGCGTAGCCGGGCGCGTCGTTCCGGTGACCGTAGAGCATGTCGAAGTCGACCAGGTTCACGAAGACCAGGCCGCGCTCCACCCGGTCGAGGAGCGCCTCGGTGCGGGCCAGCCCGTCGGCGTTCCCCTCGGTGTGGACCTCCTCGGTGATCCCCTGGTGGTCGAAGACGTCGGGGATCTTCCCCACGCCGACCACGGGCACCCCGGCGGCGACCAGGTCCTCGAGCACGGTCCGGCCCGGGGTGGCGATGGCGAAGTCGCGGCGGTGGTAGGTCCGGACGTAGCGCCCGGGCGCCCCCACGAACGGCCGGGCGATCACCCGCGCCACCCGGAACGGATCGAGGAGCCGCCGCGCGATCCCGCACCACGCGTAGAGGGTCTCGAGCGGGACGGTCTCCTCGTGCGCGGCGATCTGGAAGACCGAGTCGGCCGAGGTGTAGACGATGGGCTTCCCGGTCCGCTGGTGCTCCTCGCCCAGGACGCGGATGATCTCGGTCCCGCTCGCCGCCACGTTCCCGAGCACCCCGGGGACCCCGGTGGCGGCGACGAACGGGTCCAGGATCTCGGGCGGGAAGCCGCGCGGGAAGAGCGCCAGCGGCTCCTCGAGCACCACCCCCATCATCTCCCAGTGGCCGGTGACGGTGTCCTTCCCCGGCGAGCGCTCCGCCATCCGCCCGTGGAAGGCGGTCGGGGCGGGGGCCGGGGGGACGCCCGCGATCTCCGTGAGGTGGCCGAGCCCCATCCCGCCCATCACCGGGAGGGAGAGCCCACCCACCGCCCGGCTGGTGTTGCCCAGGGTGTCCGCCCCGGCGTCGCCATACGCGGCGGCGTCGGGGAGCGCGCCGCAGCCCACGCTGTCGGCGACCAGGAGGAGGAAGCGGCGGTGGTCCATGCGCTGGCTCGATCCTAGCCGCCCGCCGGCTCGAACGCCCCGGTCACGATCGCCACGCTCGCCGACGCGCCGAGCCGCGTCGCGCCCGCCACCATCAGCGCCCGGGCGAAGCCGGCGGTCTTGATCCCGCCGGAGGCCTTCACCCCGAGCCCGTCGCCGACCACCGCCCGCAGCAGGGCGACGTCGTCCACCGTGGCCCCGCCTCCGCCGAAGCCGGTCGAGGTCTTCACCTGCGCCGCCCCGGCGGCGCGGGCCAGGGCGGCGCCGGCCACCTTCTGGTCGCGGGTGAGCCGCGCGGTCTCGAGGATCACCTTGACCGGCACCGGGACCGCCCGCACCAGGGCGCGGAGGTCGTCGAGCACCTCCTCGTACCGCCCCGCCACCAGGGCCGGCAGCCGGATCACCAGGTCGAGCTCCTCGGCCCCCGCGCGCACCGCCTCGAAGGCCTCCACCATCCGGGCGCCCGGGGCGCCCTCGCCCCGGGGGAAGTCGGCCACCGCGATGGGGAGCACCCGCGTGCCGACCAGCGCCCGGCGCACCTCGGCGATCGCGTTCCGGTGCACGCAGACGCCGGCGAACCCGTGCTCGCGGGCCTCGGCGCAGGCCCGCAGCACGTCGTCGCGCGTCGCCGAGGGGGAGAGGACGGTGTGGTCGATGTAGGGGGCGAGGTCGCGCGGCGAGCGCAGGGAGTCCGGCGGGACGGGGCGCATGGGCAGGGAATGTACCGCGTCGTGGGCCGCGGGGCGCGCGGCCCGGCCGCTCACCGCACCGCGGAGAGGACCAGCGGGGCGGCCACGTCGATGGCCCGGCCCTGGAAGGCGGGGAACACGAGCCGCCGCGAGGCGGCCACCAGGCAGCGGCCGAGCGGCGTCTGCTCCAGCTCCGCCTCGGCGATCCAGACGTTCGACACCTCGCCGCTCGGCTGCACGGTCAGCATCAGCGTGGCCTTCCGGTCGTCCACCCGCAGGCGGGGGTTGGCCTTGACCGCGCGGGTCACGCAGGCCCCGAAGGCGGAGTGGTTGTCGGCGAGGGTCCGCTCGACCGCGGAGGGGTCCAGCGCCGCCTTCCCCGAGTCGAGGGTGGTGGCCTCCACCGGCGCCGCCGGGGCGGCGTCCTGCTTCTTGTCGAGGAGGTCGAGGAGCCGGCGGTCCTTGGTGGCGATCTTGAGGTTCTTCTGGCGGTCCCGGCTTCCCCCCTGTCCGCCGGCGGCGCGGAAGCCAGGCTGGGCGGGGGCGGCAGGCGCCGGCGCCGGGGCGGGCGCCGCCTCGGCCGTGGCGGCGGGGGGCTCCGGCGGCGCCGGGGGCGGGGCGGGCACCTCGGCCGGGGGCGGCGGAGCGGGCGGGGGAACGGGCGCCGGCGCGACGGCGATCGGCGCGGGCGGCGGAGGCGGCCTGCGCTCGGCCCGGCGCCACAGCACCGCCCCGGCCACCCCGGCGACGGCGACGAGCGCGATCGCGGCGGCGAGGACGGGGAGCTTCCGCCGGCCGCTCCGCGCGCCGGCGGGCAGCTCGTCGGCCTCGGGCGGCGCGCCCTCCTCCCGCGCCGCTGCCGGCCCGGCCCCGGCGGCGGGCGCCGAACCCTGGTCCATCCAGGCCAGCTCCGACTCGCTCATGGCGGCCTGCTTCTCGGCCTTCGCGGCGGGGGGATCGGCGCGGGCGGCGAAGGGATCGGCGAAGGCCGGAGGAGCAGGGGCACCTGACTCCTTCGGCGCGGGCGGCGGGCGTGGAGGCTCGGCGCGCGGGGCGGGGATCGCCTGGGCGACCGGAGCAGAGGCCGCGACCACGATCGTGTGGTCGCAGGCCTTGCACTTCACCCGGAAGCTGCGGCCCTGCACCTTGTCGTCGGCGATGGCGTACCGCCGGCCACACCGGTCGCAGGAGAAGTTCACGCGGGGATCCTACGGGGCCCCGAATGGGCTGGCAAGCCGCCGAGGCCCCCGTTGTGTGCCCACCTCTGGCTACCGGCGCGGCCGCCCGCCGAGGAGCGCCAGGGCCTCCTCGGCACAGCCGGCGTCCTCCCCGTCCTCGTCGAGCCAGGGGTCCGCCCCGGTGGCCGCCACCGTCGCCAGGAGGTCCCGGTCGAGCAGGTGGGAGGGGACGACGCGGCAGAGGGCGTTGAGGAGGTTCCCCTTCACCGCCGGGTGCTCGGCGGCGAGCTCGGCGAGGAGCGCCTTCACCCGCTTTCGGCGGAGGTTCGGCTGCGAGCCGCAGAGGTCGCAGGGCACGATGGGGAAGGCCATCGCCGCGGCGAAGGCGGCGATCTCCTCCTCCGGCGCGTAGCAGAGCGGGCGGATCACCACGTTGCGCCCGTCATCCGAGCGGAGCTTGGGCGGCATGCTCTTCAGCCGCCCCGAGTAGAGGGCGGAGAGGAGCAGGGTCTCGATCAGATCGTCGCGGTGATGGCCGAGGGCGATCTTGGTGCAGCCCATCTCCACCGCGGCGTCATAGAGGATCCCGCGGCGGAGGCGGGAGCAGACCGGGCAGGTGGTCCGGCCCTCCGGCACGAGCCGGCGGACCACCGAGTAGGTGTCGCGCGCCAGCATCCGGTAGGGAACCCCGACCGCGCGCAGGTGTCCCTCCACCACCTGGGCGGGGTAGCCGGGCTGGCCCTGGTCGAGGTTGACGGCCACGAGCTCGAAGGCGACCGGCGCCCGCTCCTGCAGCCGCTGGAGCACGTGGAGGAGGGTGTAGCTGTCCTTGCCCCCCGACACGGCCACCAGGATCCGGTCCCCGGCCGAGATCAGGTCGAAGTCCTGGATCGCCTTCGAGGCGGCGCGCAGCAGCTTCTTCTCGAGGCGCTTCGGATCCTGCATGGCGGGACGGGCCGGGCCCCCCGGGGGCGGGGCGGGTGGCTGTTCTAGCGCGCGCGTGGACCCCCGTCGAGCCGTTGCGGCCCCTTTTCCCTTTGACCTTCTCCGCCCCCTTGGGATAACTGGCCCGTCTCCGAAGGACGAGGGAACGATGCCCGCGAAGGACCTCGGCACAAAGCACGTCTGCTTCAAGTGCGGCACCAAGTTCTACGACATGCGGAAGCCGGCGCCGATCTGCCCGAAGTGCGGGGCGGACCAGCGCGAGAGCACCGCGGTCAAGGGCCCGCCCCCGGCCGAGAAGCGGGCTCGCGCCCGGCCGGTGGAGCCCCAGGTCGAGGAGGCCGAGGTGGCGGACGCCGACCTCGACGACGACCTCGAGGCGGACGAGGCGGAGGAAGAGGGCGAAGAGGCCGACGACGAGGGCTGACGGCATGCGGACCACGGGCGCCGCCCGCTTCACCCAGCGCAAACGCGGCCGGATCCGGCCTGCGCCGCGGACCCCCCGAACGCGACATTGACCCCCGGGCGAGCCGTCGCTAGATGCCGGGGGTGAGCATCGCCAGCGCGCAGGTTCGCCCTGCTCCCTCGCCCGTCTCCGTCGCCCGGGACCTCCTCCTCCTCGCCAAGCCCCGCCTCTCGGGGCTGGTGATGCTCACCTGCGCCGGGGGGATGTGGCTCGCGCCCGGCCGGATCGGCGTGGCGCGCGCGCTCCTCGCGGTGCTCTCCACCGCG
>DATKAL010000466.1:0-22785 GCA_035498135.1 Anaeromyxobacter sp. | reverse complement strand
GCCGGTCTTGTGCGGACTCGGCGCGGAGGGCGTAACGGTCACGCCCGTCGCCGCCGCCGGGTTGATGGTGTAGCCGATCGCGGTGATGGCATCCCGAGCCCCGCTTGGCTTCGTGCGGACCTCGACCTGAACCGAGTAGGTCCCGGGAGCCGTGTTGGCCGCCAGCGTCCACGTATTGGTGGAGCTCCAGGGCTGGACGATCGCCCAGGTGTTCCCGGTCTTCAGCCAGAACTGGTACTGGTACGGACCGGTCGAGCCCTGGCCCTGCGCCGTGAAAACTACGGCCGTGCCGACGATCTGCGGGCTCGGCAGCGACGGCGTCAGCGTCACCCCCGTCGCCGGGATGGAGAACCCGGTGCCGGTGAGGCTGCTGGTGAGCGTCGGCTTCACCGGGTCGTTGGTGGCCAGGCTCAGCGTGGCGGCGCGTGCGCCCAGGGCGGTCGGCGTGAACGTCACGTTGATGGTGCAGCTCCCGCCCGGCGCGACGGTCCCGGCACAGGTGTTGGTCTGCGCGAAGTCACCGGGGTTCGCGCCCACGATGCTGACCGTGAACGAGAGGGCCCCGAGGCCGGTGTTGGACACCGTCACCTGCTTGGCCGTGCTCTGGACCAGGTACTGCTGGTTCCCGAACGCCAGCGTGGCGGGGGAGATCCCGCCCTGCGGCGGGAAGCCGAGCTGCGCGACGTTCGACCAGGCGGAGATCGCGGTGTAGGTCGAGCCCGGGATCGCCGGGCTGGAGAGCGTCTTCTGCGCCTGCACCCGGTAGTAGTACATGGTGGAGGGCACGCCGGTGGTGTCGGACCAGGTCACCGGCCCGGGCTGGACGGACGGCGCCGCGACGCTGAAGGTGACCGGGGCGGCGAACGCCGGGCTGGTGTCACGCTGGACGTTGAACGTCAGGGCGCTCTTCGAGTTGTCGTTCCAGCTCAGGTTGCTCGTGCCCGGGCTCGAGAGGCTGGCGTTGGCGACCAGGTTGGTCGGATCCTCCGGCGCCACCACGAACACCTCGGCGCGCAGCATGTCCGCCTCCTCGTGGCCGAGGAGGTGGCAGTGCCAGATGTACTCCCACCCGAAGTTGGTCATCTCGTTCGAGACCGTGATCGGGAGGTTGTTCACGTCCACGCCGGTGAACTGGGTGGTGGTGTGGAGCGGACGGGTGACGTCGAGCGGCCGGACCAGGTCGGGGATCGGCCAGGGGAGCTGCTGGCGGACCGGCTGCAGCGCCACGATCACGTCCTCGAGCGGGTGCATCCGGATCGACTCCTTCCACCCGATCTCGTTGGCGTCGGGCGGCCGGATCTGGCCGTCCCAGCCGACGCGGTTCAGGATCTGGAGGTTCATCAGGTGGAAGTGGATCGTGTGCGTGTCCACCCCGTTGTGCGTGATCTTCCAGATCTGCGGCTGGTTGTCGGAGATGAACTCCGTCACCGGGTCGAAGTTGGCGTACGGGATGGTGGTCTGGGTGAGGAAGTTCGTCACCGGGACCTCGACGCCCAGGGTGGCGTTCATCCGGCCGTAGTCGGTGTCGAACAGCTCCTGGATCGCCTTGCGCCCGAAGTTCAGGGTCACCGGGGTGGTGACGCAACCGGCCGGCACCGGGTTCAGCGAGGCGCAGGCGGGCGTGAAGGTCAGCGACTCGCCCTGGATGGGCGAGTACGTGTTGCCGAACGCGGTGCCGAGCGCCGCGTTGTAGCCGGCCTCGGGGACGATGGGCGTCGGCTGTGAGACCTTGAACCGGGCGGACACCGCCGCCGAGGCGGCGGCCAGGTTGAAGGTCCCGTTCGGGGGGGCCCCGCCGGCCACCGTCGCGTTCACCTTGATCTGCATGATGGTCCGGATGTTCGGGCCGTAGCCGGGCAGCGTGGTCGGCGCGCCACCGGTCGCGGTCTCGTCGCGGTCGCCGGTGAAGTAGTCGAGCCGGAGGTCGAAGCCCGGCACCGGCGCCGGCGAGTCGTTGTAGAGGATGAGGGTCTTCCCGGCGTAGGCGCTGAAGTCCACCACCACGTCGGCGCGCTCGGCCGGCCCGAGGAAGAGGGCCTTGTCGCTGACGTTGAGGACGACGATGTTGCGGCGGTTGTACTCGTAGTTGACCGGCTGCGCGGGGATGATGGCGGGGGCCGCGAGCAGGCCGCCCTCGGTGCCGATCTGCACGATCTTGGGACCGGCGGTGGCCGGATCGGGGACGCCGCCCTGGCGACCGTCGTTCGGCCAGGTCCGCGGCCAGCAGACACCGCCGGTGGCGGTGGTGGGCAGGCCGGTGACCGCGCTGAGGGGCGCGCCCGCGGCGCAGAGCGGCACCGCGTCGATGGGCGTGTGGGGAACCGCCGGCACCATCGTGACCTCCTTGCCGGACGCGTCCGCCACGAAGAAGCTCAGGTTGAAGTTACGCTCCTGGGCCGCGTTCAGGAGCTGGAACCGGTAGGCGACCGGGTCCACGGTCAGGGTCGGGTAGGCGGTGCCGTTCACCACCGGCGTGTCCATGAAGGACTCCGGGACCGCGGAGACGGCCGGGGTGGTCGGGCAGCTGGTGGCGCCGGTCGGGTTCGTGGCGGTGACCGCCGCGGCGCTGGTGCACGGCTGGGTGAGCGGCCGGTTCACGACCGTACCGTCGGTCAGCACCTCGGTGAGGCTGGTCTGCGGCGGCCAGAACCAAGGGCCGTAGTCCCAGCGCCCCATCGGGTTGGTGCTCGAGAGGTCCGGGTTGTCCGGCCACTGGTTCGGCGTGTAGACGTGCGGGTACCAGATGTCGGCGGTCTGCCCCCACTTCGCCGTATCCCAGGTCGGGTCCTCGGCCTGGAGCTGCGCCGGGGGCGGGACGAAGGTCCTGTCCTGGATGACGAGCGGGAACACGTGGGTGAGATCGGGCGCCGTCGCGCCGGTCGCCGCGGAGGTCGGGTCGAAGAACTTGGTGCCGAGGGTGCCGGGGATCGTCGCGGCGGCGAGCGCGTCCTCGTCGGGAGGGTTGGCGATGAGGTAGCCCGCCGCCTCGCCCGCGTACACGTTCAGGCGAGTGATGGCGTACGCGTGGTCGTGGTAGAACATGAACCGGCCACTCTGCTGGTTGGTCCAGTAGAACGTGAGCTTGCCGTCGCCGGGGTTGTTGGTGGCGCCCGCGACCGCGCAGGTCGGCTGACCGCTGCAGGAAACGATCGGGTTGCCGGCGGCGTCGTACCACATGTCCGGCACGTAACCGACGGTCCAGCCCTTCTTGTAGGGGTTGGTCTCGCCCACCGGCGCCGTCCACTGATGCTGCGTCCCGTCGCTGATCCACGGGGTGTTGCCGCCGTGCAGGTGGATGGCGGCCCGGTTCTCCGTGTACTTGGTGACGCCGTCGGGGCCGAGGCCGGCGCCGGGGAGCGTCTCGTCGACGGGGATGAAGAGGTCGCCGGCGGCGCCGACGCCGAGCTCGTTCGTGAAGTAGACGCGCACCGGGCGGCCCGTCTGCGCGATGATCACGGGGCCGAGGTAGTGCATGTTCCCGGCCTCGTTTCCGACGGGAGCGTTCTTCTGGTAGTAGCCGCGGGTCAGCGAGCCCTTCCCGGTGGGGCCGGCCAGGTCGGAGTGGAACTGGTTCCGGTAGTCCTTGAGCCCGAGCTCGTAGTAGTCCGAGCCGGGGAACTTGGTCGTGTCGGGGACCGCGATGGGGAGGCACTGGCCGAGGTTGTTCTTCCCCAGGGCGCAGAGCCCGGGCAGCGCGTCCACGAACTTCCGGATGCCGCCGGACTGGACCGGGCCGGTGCAGGTCTCGCCGCCGGGGATCAGGTCGGTCCCGACCACGATCGGCGGGAGGTAGCCGGGGCAGTCGATGTCCGAGACGCAGGCCGTCGCCGAGGCCGAGCAGGTCGCGGTGGGGAGGGGGCTGTTCGCGTAGTTCGGAACGGCGAAGAGGTCGGGCGCCTGGGCGAGCGCCAGGTCGAGCAGGGCGCCGACGGCGCCGTGCATGCCCGCGCCGCCGACCGAGGCGGTCGGCTTCGGCGCCGGCGCGAGCCGGCTCTTCGGCTTCACGCCGGCCGCGCGCTGCCGCTCGGCCGCCCTGGCCGCGGCGACGTTGCGCTCGCCGTTGGTCGTCCGCCGCATGGGCGTCTGGGTGGAGCCGTCTCGCTCCGACACCACCGGGCCCTTGGAGAGGCCGGCGGTGGGCGAGTCGGCCCGGGCCGTTCCGAGCGACAGGGCGGCGGCGAGCGCCAGCCCCGTCCTGAACCACGAGAATCGCGTCATGTGTGCTTCCCTCCTCGCGAGCTGCTGGATGCTTTCGCTGCGCAAGCTTGGTCTGGGGACCAGGGCCCCAACCTGGGGCCTGTAGCCTGGGTGGACACGTCCCACGTTCACGGGCTGTCCTTGACATCTTGTCGCAGGGCGCTCGGCGAGATGTCACGGGCGGTGAGCGCACTTTCCCTATAGTGAAATATGGATGGGCGCCACGTCGGCCGGTTGGCCCACGTGTCTTGATCACGATCAAGTGGACTTCACCGCTCCAGCATTCGGAGGCCGGTTTTCACCCGAAGCGGATCAGGATCCTCTTACGCCCCCAAAGTCCCACCGCTGACGCGGGAGTCAACCGCGCGCAGTCTCGCGGCCAACGTCGGACGTTGTGATCTGGAGTGCGAGCGCCGGCCCGGGGCGCCTACTCGGGCGGCGGCCTGACCGGCCGCTCCGCCGGCTTGATCGGCGCCGGCTCCGCCCCCGAGAAAGCGGCGGCGCGCCGGGAGGCCGGGGCGCTGGGCGGGGGCGTGGCCGGGACGGCCGGCGGCGAGGGCAGGCCGAAGCGGGCGGCGTTGCGGCGGTTGAGCTGGTCCATGGCGGTGCCGAAGCGCTGCCGGCGGACATCGGCCGCCGCCTCCTCCCGCCCCGCGGCGTCGGTGTTCTCGGGGACCCCGACCACCGGCGGCCCGTCGATCGCGGGGGCGGCGTTCATCACCGGGGCGGCGGCGGGGGCCTCGTCCGGCGGCGGAGGGATCGGCGCGGCCACCACCGCCCGCGTGGAGCGGTCGAAGGTCGCCGCGTTGGTCGGGAGCGGCTGGGGCGCGAACGTCGCCGGCCCGGGGGGCGCGACCTCGGGGAGCGCCCCACCGGCGGCGGCGCTGGCCGCCCCCGGGGAGCCGGCGGGGAGCGGCCGGGTCTGGAGGAAGATCACCGCGATCGCGCCGGTGGTCAGCGCCACCACCCCGAAGAACGCGAGCACGATCGGCCGGGTCATGCCGCCATTCTAATCATCTCTCGTCATCGCGTCGCTCGAGGCGAGCGGTCCGGCCCGCCGGTGCGAGGCGGTACCGGGCGCCGCGGGTCGCGCCGGTCCGGACCAGGAAGGGCGCGCGGGCGAGGTCGCGCGTGGCCTGCCTGCGAGACGCCCGGCCGCGGAGGGCGGCCAGGTAGTCCTTGAGCGTGAGGTCGACCTGCCGCTCCGCCAACCGGCGGAGCAGGTTCAGCCGCTCCCGCGGGTCGAGCGACCCGTGGGCGCTCGCCCCGAGCTCCTTGGCGATCGGCTCCTCGCGCGAGAAGTAGCCCCAGCGGCGGTACTCGGCGAGCGACTCCTCCACGTCCCGCCGGGCCAGCGCGCCGCCGAAGGCGCGGGTCCCGAGGAAGTAGCGCTCCCCGGCCGCGGGCGGCACCCGCGCGGCGACGAACCGGGCGACGTCGTCGAGCTCTCCGGAGTGGGCCGCGCGCCGCGCGAACTCGAAGGCGACGCCCAGGGTGGCGGGCCAGCGGGCCCTGGCCAGGGCGCGGCGCAGCTTCAGGGGATCGAAGCGGTCGTAGGCGCGCGCCAGGAGATCCACCAGGACCCAGAGCAGCCGGGGATCGCGGCGCGAGGCCTGGGCGGCGAGCACCACCACCTCCTCCGGCGACGGGCGCCCGAAGCGCCAGGGCGCCCTCGGCCCCTCGGCGCGCGCCCCCAGGCGGGCGAGCTCGTGGTAGAGGCGGCCGAGCTCGGCCTCCGTCCGCGGCACCGGATCGCCCGTCCGCACCGTCACCCCCGCAGGTCGTCGAGGAAGTCCGCCGCGTCGAGCGCCCCGGAGACGCCCTTCCCGATCAGCTCGTCGATGCGCCGCTCGACGATGCCCAGGTCGGGGTTCTTGCGGAGGAGCGCCCGGGCGTGCCCGACGTCCTTCTCCCGCCCCGCGAAGGCCTTCATGATGAGCAGGTCCTCGACCCCGAGGGCCATCACCCGCAGCCGCTGGCCGGCGAAGACCTCGCGGAGTCGCGCCGCGTAGTCGGAGGGCAGGACGTGGGCGAAGGTCTCGTAGTGGGGGTTGAGCCAGTCCGGCGCGAGACCGACCTCGCGCGCCACCTCCCGCACCAGCGCGGCGATCTCGTCGAGGTGACCCCGGGCGGGGTAGGCGTCGACGTCGGTGGTGCGGACCGGCACCCCGTAGGCCAGCATCATCGCCGTGCCCCCGCCCACGATGAGGGTCACGGGCCTGTCCAGGCGCGCGTCCAGCGCGGCGAAGGCGCGGCCGAGGGAGAGCGGGGTGAGCGGGGGTCGAGGCTCCATTTGAGCCATGATTATACTCTGGCCTTATCGAGGCGCAATGTGGCGTGGCCCGCGCGTCGCGGAGGCCCCTCTCGCCGGCGCGCGGGCGGCCCGCCGGCGGGCCCTGCGCCGGTTCGCAACCGGCCCGATCCGCGGTAGAAAGAGCACGCGGCGTGCCGCGCCGCCCCCCGTCGTCCGGCGGGCATCCCGGGCGGGGCAACTCCAGGGGGAGGCGAGGAGATGGACTGGTCGAGCGAGCGCGTGGTGGTCACCGGAGGCGCCGGCTTCCTCGGCGGCTTCGTGGTCGAGGAGCTGCGCCGGCGCGGGGCGCGGGAGATCCTCGTGCCCCGCTCGCGCGACTACGACCTGGTCGAGATGAGCGCGGTCCGGGCCCTCTACCGCGACACCCAGCCCACCCTCCTCGTCCACCTCGCGGCGCGCGTGGGCGGCATCGGGGCGAACCGGGACAACCCGGGGAGGTTCTTCTACGACAACCTGATGATGGGGGTGCAGCTCCTCGAGGTGGGGCGCCAGGTGGGCCTGCGGAAGCTGGTCGCCCTGGGCACCATCTGCGCCTACCCCAAGCACTGCCCGGTGCCGTTCAAGGAGGAGGACCTCTGGAACGGGTACCCGGAGGAGACCAACGCCCCCTACGGCCTCGCCAAGAAGATGCTGCTCGTCCAGAGCCAGGCCTACCGGCAGCAGTACGGCTTCGACTCGGTGGTCCTCTTCCCGGTGAACCTGTACGGCCCCGGGGACAACTTCGACCTGCACACCTCGCACGTCATCCCCGCGCTCATCCGCAAGTGCGTCGAGGCCCGGGAGCGCGGCGACCGGCGGATCGTCGCCTGGGGCACCGGGGCCGCCTCGCGCGAGTTCCTCCACGCCCGCGACGCGGCCGAGGGGATCGTCGACGCCGCCGAGCGGTACGACGAGAGCGAGCCGGTGAACCTCGGCGCGGGCTTCGAGATCAAGATCCGGGACCTCGTCCCCCTCGTCGCCCGCCTCTGCCGCTTCGAGGGCGAGATCGTCTGGGACGCGAGCAAGCCCGACGGCCAGCCGCGCCGGATGCTCGACACCTCCCGGGCGCTGCGCGAGTTCGGCTGGAAGGCGAGGATCCCGTTCGAGGAGGGGCTCCGCGAGACCGTGGAGTGGTTCGAAAAGCACCGGAAGTGAGGTAGGCTCGCGGTCCTTCGCCGCCGCCCGCCCGGGCGCCGCGGCGGCCGCGAACGGGGAAGGCGACGTGAAGAAGGCGCTCATCACCGGCATCACCGGGCAGGACGGCAGCTACCTGGCGGAGCTGCTCCTCGAGAAGGGGTACGAGGTGCACGGCATCATCCGCCGCTCCTCGTCCTTCAACACCACCCGGATCGATCACATCTACCAGGACCCCCACACCCCGGGGGCGCGCCTCTTCCTCCACTACGGCGACCTCAACGACGCCTCCTCGCTCAACCTCCTCCTCAAGAAGCTCCGGCCCGACGAGATCTACAACCTCGGCGCGCAGAGCCACGTGAAGGTCTCCTTCGACGTCCCCGAGTACACCGGCGAGATCACCGGCCTGGGCGCCTGCCGGCTCCTCGAGTCGATCCGGGAGCTCGGGCTCTCCGACACCCGCGTCTACCAGGCCTCCTCGTCGGAGATGTTCGGCGCCTCGCCGCCGCCGCAGAGCGAAGCGACCCCCTTCTACCCGCGCAGCCCCTACGGCTGCGCCAAGGTCTACGCCTACTGGATCGGGGTGAACTACCGGGAGGCCCACGGGCTCCACGTGTCGAACGGGATCCTGTTCAACCACGAGGGGCCCAGGCGCGGAGAGACCTTCGTCACCCGCAAGGTCACCCGCGCCGCGAGCCGCATCAGGCTCGGGCTCCAGCAGAAGCTCTACCTCGGGAACCTCGACGCCCGGCGCGACTGGGGCTACGCCAAGGATTACGTCGAGGCGATGTGGCTGATGGTGCAGCAGCCGAAGGGCGACGACTACGTCATCGGCACGGGCGAGGCCCACTCGGTGCGGGAGCTGTGCGAGCTGGCCTTCGGCCACGCCGGGCTCGACTACCGCGACTTCGTCGAGCTCGACCCCCGCTACCTCCGGCCCACCGAGGTGGACCACCTCCTCGCCGACCCGTCCAAGGCGGCCCGGAAGCTCGGCTGGCGGCCGCGCACCACCTTCCAGGAGCTGGTCCGGCTGATGATGGAGTCCGACCTCGAGCTGGCCGAGCGCGAGAAGCGCGCCGGCGCGGGCCCGGCGGTGAGCCGGCACGGGTGAGCTTCCCTCCCGGGCGGCCTCCGGGCTAAGGATCGAGCGATGAGAGTCTCCGTGGTGGTCCTCACCTACGAGCGCCCGGACGCGCTCGCCCTCGTGCTGCGCGGGCTGGCCCGACAGGCGGCGCCGCCCGCCGAGGTGGTGGTGAGCGACGACGGGTCGGGGCCGAGCACCCGGGCGGTGGTGGAGGCCGTCGCCGGCGCGTTCCCGGGGAAGCTCGCCTTCGTCACCGAGGAGCACCGCGGGGCCCGGATGTCGTACGCCCGGAACCGCGGGATCGCCGCCACCACCGGCGACTACGTGATCTTCCTCGACGGGGACGTGATCCCCGGCCGCCACTTCGTCGCCGACCACGTCGAGCTGGCGCGCCCGGGCTGCTTCGTCCAGGGCTCGCGCGTCCTGGCGGACGAGCGGGTGACGCGCGAGCTGCTCGCCACCGGGCGCCTCGACGTGCGCCCGTGGGAGCGGGGGCTGGAGCGCCGGCGCAACGCCCTCCGGGTCGCGCCGCTCCGCCGGCTCTGGGCGCGGCCGAACCGGAGCTCGCGCGGCGCCAAGAGCTGCAACCTCGCCTTCTGGCGCTCCGACCTGGTCGCCATGAACGGCTTCAACGAGGAGATGGAGGGCTGGGGGCTCGAGGACGACGAGCTGGTGGAGCGGGCCCTCCGGCTCGGGCTCCGGCGGCGCAGCCTGCGGATGGGCGGCGTGGTGGTGCACCTCTGGCACCCCCAGCGCGCCCCCGACCCCGGGACGCCCAACCGGCCCATCTACGAGCGGACGCTGGCGGGCAAGGAGTACCGCTGCGCCCGTGGGCTCGACGGCCACCTGTCGGCGGCGGCCTCCGGGGGACGGGCGCAGCCGGCGTAGCCGGTCCCTCTCCCCGAGGCCCGGCCTCTACCAGGCGGGCTTCAGCGCCGTCTCGAGCTTCGCCCGGTGGCGCCGTTCCAGCTCCGCGAGCAAAGTGCGGAGGCGAGGGGGAACGGTCCGGAGGCGCCCTGGCATCGCCGAAGAGGATCCAGGATCGACGCCGGCCGGCGGGATTCGCTCATCGTTTCGCACCCGCGACCCCGCTGCGACGGCGCGTCCCACGCGGCGCCCCCCCGGGCTCCTGGCATGTTGGCGACGGTTTGGCTTGAATCGTCGCGTGACGCCGGGTCCCGCGCTCCCTCCCCCTCGCCCGCTCGCACTCCCGCTCGCGCTCGCGGGCGCGGCCCTGGCGGCGCTGGCGATCGGGCTCGGGGGGAAGGACTTCGACTCGGTGCAGCGCACGGTCGGACTGGCCGGTGCGTCCCTCTCCGCGCTCGCCGCCGTCCTCGCGCTCCGCCGGGCCCGGGAGTCGCCCGCGGAGCGGGTGGGCTGGCTCCTCCTCGGCGGCGCCCACCTGGTCTGGACGGCCGCGCTCGTGGTGGTCGCCCGGGCCGGGCTGGGGCTGGTGGACCCGTCCGCCGGCGGCGCCTACCTCGCGCTGGTCCTCGCCGCGCAGGCGATCGGCCTCCTGGCCCTGCTCGCCTGGCCATGGCGCTGGCGCCGGTCCGGCCACCACCTCCAGAACCTGCTCGGGATCCTGCTCTTCGTCGGATCGCTGACGCTGCTCCTCTGGATCGCCGGGAGCTGGCGGGTGGGACTCCGCGCCGGCGCCTTCCCGAACACGATCCTGCTCGGCCTCTCCACCCGCTTCGCGGTCTGGGGCGGCGTCGGGCTCTACCTCCTGTTCGAGGACCCGCGGCGCGGCCGGGGGCCCCTGGGCTGGATCCTCTCCGGCATCCTGGGTGGCGCCTTCTCGCTCACGCTCCTCCAGATCCTGGTGACGACGGGCCAGCCGCCCCCCGGGCCCTGGTTCGCGCTGGCCCTCCTCCCCATGGTGTCGGCCTGCGTCGCCGCCTGGTCCCGGGCTCCGGTCGAGACCGGGGACCCTGCTCCCGCCCCCCGGCCCCGCCGGCTCGACCTGGTCGTCTACCTGCCGTACGTCACCGCCGGCGCGATCCTGGTGGGGGCGCAGCTGGTCGAGCCCGATCGGCTGAGCGGCCCCTCGGTCGGCTTCGTGGCGCTCACCGCGCTGCTCGTGGCGCGGCAGCTCCTGCTGCTCAGGGAGCTGCAGGCCTCGGAGCGGTACCTCTCCGAGCGGGTGGAGGCGCGGACCCGCGCCCTCGAGGAGGTGCAGGCGGCGGTGATCCGGACGGAGCGGATGAACGTCGTCGGCGCGCTGGGCGCTGGGCTGGCCCACGATCTCAACAACCTGCTCGGTGCGGTGCAGAACGCCTGCGAGCTCCTCGGCGAGCAGGCGGCGGCCGGGACCCCTCCCGATCCGGAGGCGGTCCGGGACCTGCGCCTGGCCGCCTCCCGGGCGGCCGCCATGACCGGGAGGCTCATGCGCCTCGCGCGCAGCGGCGAGGAGGACGGGGCGCGGCCCGTCGACCTCCCCGCCCTGCTGGCCGGCTCGGCCTCCCTGGTCCGCCTGCTGGTGCCGCGGGACGTCGCGGTCGAGTACCCGGCGGACGGCGCCGAGCTGGTGGTGCGCTCGACCGCCAGCCGGATCGAGCAGATCCTCGTGAACCTGGTCTCGAACGCGCGCGACGCGGTCGGCGCCGGAGGCCGGATCACGATCGCTCTCGCCCGCGCGAACGGCGGGGCGGAGCTCCGGGTCCACGACAGCGGCCCCGGGATCCCGCCCGAGATCCGGGCGCACCTCTTCGAGCCCCTCTTCACGACCAAGCCCCCGGGGAAGGGCACGGGGCTGGGGCTCGTGGCGGTCAGGGCCCTGGCGGAGGCGGACGGCGGGCGGGTCTCGGTGGAGAGCGCGCCGGGGCGCGGCACCACCTTCACGGTCTGGTGGCCGCTCGCGGACGGGCCGGGCGCCGGCTGAGCGCCACCTCAGCATCCCGGGCGGACGCGACGCCGCTTCGCTTGCGCCCGCCCGGGCCCGGCGCCAGAGTCTCGCTCCGGACTCGCCCCGAGGAGACCTGCCATGACCCACCGCCGGACCGCCCTGCTCGTCCTCGCGGGCGCCGCCCTGCTCGGCTCCTGCGGCAAGGGAGCCACGCCGCCGAGCTACCCCACCCCGGCGGCGGGCGCGGCGCTCGGCGTCGCCTACGACGCGGTCAGCGGCCAGGCCACCTTCCGCGTCTGGGCACCGGCGGCGAAGAGCGCCGCGGTGGTCTTCCTCGACCCGGCGGGCAACGCCACCGGGAGCGCCCCGCTGGCGCAGGACCTCACCAGCGGCGGCACCGTGGACGGGAACGGCTGGAACGGCGTCTGGCAGGCGACCGTCCCCTCCGTCGTGAACGGGCAGCTCTACCAGTACTCCCTGGACGGCCACCCGGCGCTCGATCCCTACGCCCCCTCCATGGGCCTCTTCGACTCGAGCACGATGTCGGTCGGCCGCGGAGCGGTGCTCGACCCCTCGACGATCTCGCCCGAGGATCTCTCCACCGGGCTGGACACGGCCTGGGTCCCCTTCACCGCGCCGGACGGCTACGCGAAACGCGAGGACGCGGTGATCTACGAGATCCACGTTCGCGACGACACCATCGCCCTGCCCCAGGGCGCGGGCGGCGTCACCCACGCCCCCGGCACCTACGAGGCCCTCGCCGAGCGGCTCCCCTACCTCGAGGCGCTGGGCGTCACCCACGTCCAGCTCCTGCCGGTCCTCGCCTACTACTACGGCGACGAGAGCCTGCGGGCGAAGATCGAGAGCACCCCCTCCACGCAGAACAACAACTACAACTGGGGCTACGACCCGCAGAGCTGGTTCGCGCCGGACGGCATGTACTCCGACACGCCGGGCGACCCGCTCCGGCGGGTGCGCGAGCTGAAGACGCTCGTGAACGAGGCCCACCGGCTCGGCCTGGGGGTGATCCTCGACGTGGTCTACAATCACACCGCCACCACCCAGATCCTCGACGCCCTCGCGCCCGACTACTTCTACCGGGGCACGAACTCCTCCGGCACCGGCAACGACACCGCCTCGGAGAAGAAGATGATGCGCAAGCTCATCGTCGACTCGATCGCCTACCTGACCGCGCAGTACCGGGTGGACGGCTTCCGCTTCGATCTCATGGGGCTCATCGACTCGGCGACCATCACCGAGGCCTGGCAGGCGGCCCACGCCCTCAACCCGGACATCCTCTTCATCGGCGAGGGCTGGCGCATGAGCGGCGTGCCCTCGACCGACTACCTCGGGAACTCGATCGTCCCCGCCAACCAGGACTGGATGGCGAGCAACGACATGGCGGCCGCCTTCTCCGACAGCTACCGCGACCTCCTCAAGGGGGGCGGGCTCTCCGAGACCAGCGACACCAACACCGGCTTCCTCACCAGCGCGCTCCCGGGCGCCCCGGTCGTCGACAAGACGGCCCTGCTCCGGAACCTCCGCGGCGACCCGACCAACTTCACCGCCGGCGCCCCGGGCAACGCGGTCCAGTACATGACCGTCCACGACGGCCTCACCCTCCACGACAAGATCGCCAAGGTGCTGAGGCTCGACCCCACGTCCCAGCAGGTCTACGACCTGGAGAAGGTCGGGTACGCGATGCTCGCCACCTCGCAGGGGATCGCCTTCCTGCACGGCGGGTGCGAGATGGGGCGGACCAAGCAGGTGAGCTCCTCGCTGCCCAACAGCACCTCCGGCAACTTCGGGAGCGTGTACTACGTCTACAACAGCTACGACTCCTCGGACGCCGTGAACGAGCTCCGGTGGTCCCCCTGGATGGCGGCGGGGAGCCCGGGCCAGAAGCTCTCCCAGTACGTGGCCGGCCTCCTCGCCCTGCGCCGCTCCTCCGACGCCTTCCGGCTGGGGAGCAAGACGGTGGCGGGCGCGAACGTCACCACCCTGGACGGCAACCAGCCCTACGCCTACGCCTACCAGCTCGTCGACTCGGCCGGGACCACCCACTTCTCCGTGTTCGTGAACGCGGGCAACGCCCCGGCCGTGCTGCTCTCGGGGCACGACCTCACCTCCGCGACGCCGGTGGTGGACGACGACGAGGCGGGCTCCACGCCCGTGGTGACACCCTCCGGGTACACGATCCCCGACGCCGCCCACGTCAGCGTGAACCCGCGGACGGCCATCGTCTTCCGCTGGTAGCCCGCACTTCGGCGTTGCCACCCGGTCCCCGGGCGGGCAAGTCTCCGGGGTCACCCCCCGGCCCGGCCTCCCCGCCGCGACCCCAGGGGGCGCGACGGAGGCCCGCCCGATGGACGAGCGGCACGAGGCAGCGGGAGCGGACGGGGCACGCAGGGCCGCGGCACTGCCCGCCGCCGATCGCCCGGCGGAGCGCGAGGCGCCGCGGGTGAACCCGCTGCCCGCGGCCGGCGCGGGGTCGCCCGGGCGCGGACGGCTCCGGGCCCGGATCGGGATCGGCCTGGCCGTGGTGGTCCTGTCCGCCTTCCTCTACTGGTTGCACGCTCGCCGCTACGAGGACACCGACGACGCCCAGGTGGACGGGGACATCACCGCGGTGAGCGCGCGGGTCTCGGGGACGGTGACCGCGGTCCACGTGGTGGACAACCAGGCGGTCAAGGCGGGGGAGGTCCTGGTGGAGCTCGACCCCACCGACCTCGAGGTGGCGGTCTCCCAGGCGCGGGCGGCGGTGGCGCAGGCGGAGGCGGGGGTGGCGGCGGAGAGCCCGAGCGTCCTCATCACCGAGAGCGCCAACCAGGCCGCCCTCCGCTCCGCCGACGCGGACGTCGAGTCGGCGCGCTCCGACCTCGAGGCCGCCCAGCGGGAGCTCGACCAGGCGGAGGCGAGCGACCGGCTGGCGCGGAGCCAGCTCGAGCGGGCCAAGGTCCTCCTCGCCGGGAGCAGCATCGCCCAGGCCGACTACGACCAGCGGGAGACCGCCGCGGAGGTGACGGCGGCCGCGGTCTCCGCCGCCCGCAAGCGCCTGGACGGCCGCCAGGCCCGGCTCGCCTCCGCCCTCGCCCGCCAGCAGGAGACCCGCCAGAACGCGCCCCGGCAGGTGGTGGCCCGCGAGGCCACCGTCGAGGTCCGGCGCGCCAACCTCCAGCTCGCCCAAGACCAGCTCCGCCAGGCGCTCCTCAACCTCTCCTACGCCAGGGTGACCGCTCCCGCCGACGGGGTCATCGGCAAGAAGACCGTGAACCCGGGCGAGCGGGTCCAGCCCGGGCAGCAGCTCATGGCCCTCACCCAGACCGGACGCCTCTGGGTGACGGCCAACTTCCGCGAGACGCAGGTGCGGCTGATGCAGGTCGGCCAGCCGGTCGAGCTCCATGTCGACGCGCTCGACCGCGACTACCGCGGGGCGGTGGTGAGCTTCGCCGGCGCCACCGGCTCGCGCTACAGCCTCCTGCCGCCGGAGAACGCCAGCGGCAACTACGTCAAGGTGGTGCAGCGGATCCCGGTCCGGATCGCCCTCGACCCCGGGCAGCCGGAGCTGGACCGGCTCCGGCCCGGGATGTCGGTCGAGCCGGTGGTGAGGATCCGGTGAGCGACCGTCCGGCGAGCGGCGACCCGCAGCTGGGCTTCACCGGCGGGCACAACCCCTGGGCGGTGGCCCTCACCGTCACCCTCGCCACCTTCATGGAGGTGCTCGACACCTCCATCGCCAACGTCTCCCTCCCCCACATCGCCGGCAACCTCTCGGTGAGCCAGGACGAGAGCACCTGGGTGCTCACCTCGTACCTGGTCTCGAACGCCATCGTCCTCCCGGTGAGCGGCTGGCTCTCCACCCGCTTCGGGCGGAAGCGCTTCTACATGACCTGCGTGGCGCTCTTCACCCTGAGCTCGTTCCTCTGCGGGATCGCCCCAAACCTGGCCGCGCTGGTCTTCTTCCGGGTGCTCCAGGGGCTGGGGGGCGGGGGGCTCGGGCCGAGCGAGCAGGCGATCCTGGCCGATACCTTCCCCCCGGCGAAGCGCGGGATGGCCTTCGCCGTCTACGGGATGGCGGTGGTGCTCGCCCCGGCCATCGGCCCGACCCTGGGCGGCTTCATCACCGATCACTTCACCTGGCGCTGGGTGTTCTTCATCAACATCCCGGTGGGGATCGTCTCCCTGCTCCTCTCCTCGCGGATGGTGGTCGATCCGCCCCACGTGGTGGCGGCCAGGGCCCGGGTCGGCCCCATCGACTACGTGGGGCTGGGGCTCATCTCGGTCGGGCTCGGGGCCCTCGAGTTCGTCCTCGACAAGGGGCAGGAGGACGACTGGTTCAACGCCCCGGTGATCACCACGTTCTCGGTGATCGCCGCGGTGGCGCTGGTGTCGTTCGTCGTCTGGGAGTGGCGGCAGGAGCACCCGGTGGTGGAGGTGAAGCTCTTCCGGAGCCGGGGCTTCGCCGCCGCCAGCCTGATGATGCTGGTGCTCGGGATCGCCCTCTTCGGCTCCACCGTCCTCCTCCCCCAGTACACCCAGCTCTGGATGGGCTACAGCGCCCAGCTCGCCGGCGAGGCGCTCTCGCCCGGCGGGCTGACGGTGATCCTGCTCCTGCCGCTGGTGGGGCGGCTCGTCTCCCGGGTCGACGCCCGCTACCTCATCGCCTTCGGGTTCACGGTCCTCTCCCTCTCCCTGTTCCACATGGCGAGCACCCTCTACCCGGGGATCGACTTCCGGACCGCCACCCTGCTCCGGGTCTACCAGTCGATCGGGCTCGCCTTCCTCTTCGTCCCCATCAACACCGTGGCCTACGCCGGGATCCCCCTCTCCAAGAACAACGCGGTCTCCGGGATCGTGAACCTTGCCCGGAACATGGGCGGCGACATCGGGATCGCCCTGGTGACCACCCTCCTGGCGCGCCGCTCCCAGGTCCACCAGGCCTACCTGAGCGCGCACCTCGACCCGGGGAACCCCGGCGTCCGCGCCCGCCTCGACGCCATCGCCCAGGCGATGGTGCACGCCGGCTCCTCGAGCGCCGACGCCGCTCACCGCGCGGCCGGCGCCCTCTACCGCCAGCTCATCCAGCAGGCGCAGACCCTCGCCTACCTCGACGTCTTCTTCCTGCTCGGCTGCTTCACCGCGGTGATGGTGCCGATCGTCTTCCTCACCCGCCGGGTGCGGGCGGGCGTGGTGGCGGGAGGTCATTGAGGACCGGCGAGGAGCGCCCGGACGCGCTCCAGGTCCTCCTCCCGATCCACGTCCGCGAGCGCCTCCGCCGGCCGCTCCACGTAGGCCGCCTCCCCGGCGTGGCGCCGGACCACCTCCCGGCCCCGCCCCTCCCCCTCCCCGCCCCGCAGCTCCGGGAAGAGGGCCCTCGCGTAGAGCGTCGGCGGCGCGGTCACGCCGCCGTAGCGCGCGGTGACCAGGGGCGCTGCCGTCGACTCGGCGCGCGCGATCACCGCCGCCACCAGGACCGCGTCCACGAGCGGCATGTCGGCGAGGAGCACCAGGGCGGCGTCCGCCTCGGCCGGGACCGCGGCCGCGCCGGCGTCGAGCGAGGTCGACATCCCGAGCGCGTGGCGGGGATTCGGGACCTCGAGGAAGGCCAGCCCGGCGAGCGCCTCGCGGATCGGCTCCGGCTCGTGCCCGAGCACCACCAGGAGCGGGGCGAGGCCGGCCTCGAGCCCGGCCCGCGCCGCCCGGCGCACGAGCGGCTCGCCGCCCAGCTCGACCAGCGCCTTGTTCCGGCCCATCCGGCGCGACGCGCCGGCCGCCAGCAGGAGCCCCGCCACGCGCACCGCGATCCTCCCTCTGCCTCCCCTCTCTACACCGGCATGCCGCCAGGACGCAGCCCGGGGGACGTGACCTGGACGGGGATCCGTGCTTTCCTGCGCCGCTCCCGAGGAGCCCGATGTCCGCCAGCCTCCACCCGCACCGCCACTCTCTGCTCGACGACGCCCAGGCCGTCCTCACCGCCACCGCCTTCGTCTCGCTCGGCCTCGGCTTCCTCCGGCAGGGCCACCTCCTCACCGGCGGGACCGTCGGGATCGCCCTCCTCCTCGCCCGGGTCACCCCCCTCAGCTTCGGCCAGCTCTTCATCGCCCTGAACCTCCCCTTCTTCTGGCTCGGCGTCCGCCAGATGGGGTGGCGGTTCACCCTCAACACCTTCGTCTCCATCGTCCTGGTCTCGGTCGCCTCGGACCACCTCGACCAGGTCCTCCACCTCGACCGGGTCCAGCCGGTCTACGGAGCGGTGATGGGCGGCGCCCTGACCGGGACCGGGATCCTGATGCTGATCCGCCACCGCGCCTGCCTGGGCGGGTTCAACATCCTCGCCCTCTGGCTCCAGGAGCGGCACGGGGTCCGGGCGGGCGTCTTCCAGGCGGTGGTCGACTCCGTGGTGGTGGTGGCCTCCTGGTTCGTGGTCTCCCCGTTCGTCCTCGCCCTCTCGATCCTGGGCGCGGTGGCGCTCAACTTCGTCCTGGCGGTGAACCACCGGCCGGGGCGGTACCTGGGGACCTGAGCCCCTGCGCGGGGACCGGGCCCCCCGGCCTCGCCCGCGCGCGGTCCTGCGGCTTTGACCTCCGGTGGCGGCGCGTGGTTCGATGCCGGCCGCATGCTCAAGCACAACACCTACTTCGACGGGAAGGTCCAGAGCGTCGGCTTCGAGCGGAACGGCCGCCGCGCCACCGCGGGCGTGATCGACGCGGGGGAGTTCCACTTCGGCACCGAGGCCGCCGAGCGCATGACGGTGATCTCGGGCGAGCTCTGGGCGAAGCTCCCGGGCGAGGGCGCCTGGCGGGCCTTCCCCGCCGGCGCCACCTTCGAGGTCCCGGCGAAGAGCGGCTTCGACGTGAAGGCGGCGGCGCCCTCCGCCTACCTCTGCGAGTTCCTGTAGGCGCCGCGGCGCGGCGGCGACGCCTGCTTCGTCGCCAGGAAGACCACGTGGCGGGCGCGCTCCCCGGCGCGGGGCGGGGCCGGATGCGCCTCGGCCGCGAGGCCGGCCCGGCCGAGCCGGGCCAGGTACCCCTCGTCCGGCCCCGCCGACCAGGTGGCGAGCACGCCCCCGGCGGCGAGCGCGTCCCGGCAGGCCGCGATTCCCGCCTCGCCGTAGAGCCCGCGGTTGGCGGCCTGGGCGAGGGGCGAAGGGCCGTTGTCGACGTCGAGGAGGATGGCGTCGAAGGCACCCTTGGCCTCGGCGATGCGGCCCGCCACGTCGCCGAGCTGGAGCCGGACCCGGGGGTCCTCGAGGGGCCGCCCCGCCAGCTCCGCCACCGGCCCGCGGTTCCAGGCGGCCAGGGCCGGGACCAGCTCCGCCACCACCACGCGGGCTCCCGGGGGAAGCCGGTCGAGCGCCGCCCGCAGGGTGTACCCGAGTCCGAGCCCGCCCAGGAGCACCGTCCGGAGCCGGGCGGCCCGGGTGAGCGCCAGCTCGGCCAGCGCCTCCTCCGAGCCGTGCACGCGGCTGGTCATGAGCACCCGCCCCGCCGAGCGCACCACCCACTCGTCGCCGCGCCGCGCCAGCACCAGCTCGCCGCCGTCCGGCGCGCGGGCCCGCTCCACCGTCTCCCAGGCGATCATCGCCCCTCAGGTATCAGGAAACGGGCCGGCGGGGGCGGTCGGCCGCGAGGCGCTTCCCAGGTGGGGCCGGGGCGGATTCCGGCGAGCCGGCGGGAGGGCGGCCGAGCAGATTCGACGGCGACCCCGCGCTGGCGGGGCTGCTCCATGCCCCGCCGCTCGCGAGCCCATCGGAGGACCTGGCGCGCCACGCCGCGGACCGGCCCTGGAGCGCCATGACGGCGGCGGGGCCGGGGGCGATCGTGCTCGCCGCGGGCGGCTCGGCCCGCCTGGGCCGCCCCAAGCAGCTCCTCGTCTTCCGGGGAGAGCCCCTGGTGCGCCGGGCGGCCCGGAGCGCGGTCGAGGCCGGGCTCTGGCCGGTGGTGGTGGTGGTGGGTGCCTCCTGCGAGGGCGTCCGGGGGGCGCTGGCTGGGCTCCCGGTGGCGACCGCCCGGAACCCCGCCTTCGACGCCGGCGTGGCGGGCTCCATTCGGTGCGGGCTCGCCCGGCTCGCCGAGTGCGCCCCCGGCGCCCCGGCCGTCTTCCTGCTCGCCTGCGACCAGCCCCTGGTCGAGCCGGCCCACCTCGCCGCCCTGGCCGAGGCGGCCCGCGCCGCCGCCCGCCCCATCGCCGCGCCCGCGGCGGGCGGGCTCCCCGCCCTCTTCGCCGCCGCCCTCTTCCCGGAGCTCCTCGCCCTGGCGGGCGACACCGGGGCGGAGGCGCTGGCGGCGCGCGACCCGGGCCGCGTCGCCCCGGTCCCGCTCCCCGCCGCCGCCCTCGACGTGGACACGGCCGAGGACTGGGCGCGGGCCCTGGCCGCCCCGCCCTGACCGCCGTCAGAGGCGGCCCGCCCAGGCCAGGCCCAGGACGAGGTCGGGGTCGTTCGAGTCGTAGAACCAGCTCGGGCCGGGATCGGTGGGTAGCCTCGGACCGATGGTGAAGTCCTCCTGGAGGAAGATCGTGACGCTGCCGATCCGGACGCCCCCGGAGATCTGGTTCCGCGCCTTGGTGAGGGCGTAGACGGCGGTCGCCTCCGGCTCCAGGGTCCCGGGCGGAAGCGACCACCCGTCCTCTACGAGCGGGGTGGAGAGCCGGTCCTCGAGGAGGAGGGCCACGTGAGCGCCGACCCGGGCCACGAGCGAGAGGTCGAGCCCGGCCTGGAAGCGGCGGGGCTGGAGGGGGAAGCCGCCGGGCAGGTCGGATACGGTGCGCAGCGAGACCAGCCCGTGCCCGGTGAGCCAGGGCAGGAGGGCGGCGCTGGCCGCGAGCCCGGCCCCGGCGTCGAACCCGCCCGAGCCGCCCAGGGACGAGACGCTCCCGAGCGGCACCTTGAGGTCGAGCCGGAGGGCGATCGCCCAGGGCGCCTCGCCGTCCTCCCCCGGCTCGGGGCCGGCCAGGCGCAGGGCAGTCCGCAGCGCCAGGTCGCCCACCGCGAAGCGCGGCGAGTGGACGTCGGCCAGGGTCCTGCCCCCCGGCTCGGCCAGGACGACGTTGATCGCGTCGCGCGGGTAGAGCTCGCGCTGGAAGTTCCAGGAGCCCACCAGCGAGTGCCACGCCTCGATGGGCCGATCGGTCCAGCCACCCCAGCGCTCGAGCAGCCGCGCCTCCACGGTGGTGGTGAGCCGGCGGGCGAGCGGCCCGTCGAGCAGCCTCCGCCAGGGGAGCGTGAGCGAGAGCTGCAGGGCGTCGGTCTGGACGTCGTCCTGGACCATCACCGAGCGGCCGCCCCGCTGGAGCTCCGTCGGCCGCGACCAGTCGTTGGCCAGCCACCAGCGCACGTCGAGGGCGGGCGCCGCCGCCCCGCGGGCGTCGGCCAGGGGGAGGTCGAGGAAGAGGGAGCGGAAGGTCCCCGGGGTCAGCACCCCGAGGGGCGCGTCGGAGGGCGCCGCGCCGCCCATGGCCGGCGCGGCCAGGAGCAGGGCGAGGAGGAGGGGTCGGAGCATGGGGCGCTGCGGCCGCACGCGGCGGCCGGTCAGGCCCCGGCCAGGATCCGGACCGGCAGCACCATCGCGTTCATCCCCGCGAACTGGAGCCGCCGCTGGAGCTGGAAGGCGGTCTCGTTGTGGAGCAGCCGCTGGAAGATCGTCTCCCGCTCGAACACCAGCTTCCCGGCGAAGAAGACCGCCCGGGGGAACTCCTTGGAGACCTGGAGGCAGAGCCGCTCGGCGGTGGCCACCGCCTCGGTCCCCACGTCCAGGCGGTAGTCGGCGGCGAGGCCGAGCCGCTGGGCCAGGTCGACGTACTGCTGGAGCGAGGTCTCGGTCCGGAGCCGGACCCGGTCCACCTCCTCCACCCCCTTCATGGCGACCGAGTCGACCACCCCCACCGAGAGGAAGACGAAGTTCTTGAAGTGGCCGGGGAAGACCCGCTGGATGGTGAGCAGGGCGTGCACCCCGAGCCCGCCGTACCCTCCGACCAGCAGCACCGCGGTGGGCGCCTTGGTGTCCACCTGCGCGTGCGGCCCGCCCCGGTGCTGGGGGAGCGCCTGCATGATGTCGTCGAGGCGGGCCAGGCTCTCCTGCACCTTGCGGTAGTGGCGGCGCACCACGAAGCAGAGGCCGACCAGGAGCCCGGTCACCACGATGGTCACCCAGCCGCCCTGCTCGCCCTTCTCGTAGACCGTCCCGGCCAGGATCGAGAAGCAGAGGAGGAAGGCCAGCCCGTGGATGGCGAAGCCGCGCCGCCGCCCCTCGCCCTGGGTCCGCCACCAGTAGCGGAGCATCGCCAGCTGCGAGAGGGAGAAGGTGACGAAGACGTTGATCGAGTACATCGTCACCAGTTGGGTGATGTCACCGCGGGTCGCGAGCAGCGTGACGAACGACGCGCCGCCCATGAGCATGACCCCGTCCTGCATGCTGAGCCGCTCGGAGAGCTGCCCGAAGCGGCGCGGCAGCCACGAGTCGTGGGCCATGTTGGCCATGACCCGTGGGCCGTCGATGAAGCCGGCCTGGGCGGCCACGAAGAGGAGCGACGCCTCGCCCACCAGCGTGGCCACCACGAACGCCTTCCCCATCGGCAACCCGCCCGGCCGGAAGGCGCTGGCGAAGTTCTCGAGCAGCACCGCGTTCATCGTCTTGCCCGGGATGGGCGCCGCCCGGTACAGCAGGTAGCAGACCAGGATCCCGCCGGCGGTGACGGAGAGCGAGATGGCCATGTAGACCATGGTCCGCCGCGCGGTCGCCACCTTGGGCTCCCGCATGATCTGGATGCCGTTGGAGACCGCCTCGATGCCGGTGTAGGTGCCGGCGCCCATGGAGTAGGCGCGCACGAAGATGGCGAAGAGCCCGAGCGCGCCCACCGAGGCGAGCCCGGAGCGGAAGCCGTGCGAGACCTCGGAGGCCAACTCCGGGACCCGCCACAGGTGCGCGCCGATGCCGCCGAAGATGAGGACCACGTGGGTCAGCAGGAAGAGCCCGAAGATGGGGGCCAGGATGGCCACCGACTCCTTGACGCCGCGCAGGTTGAGCACCACCAGGAGGCAGATGGCCACCGCCTCGACCGCCAGCTTCCACGCCGACCAGGCCGGCGGCAGCACCGAGAACACCTGGTCGGCGCCGCTGGCGATGGAGACGGAGATGGTGAGGACGTAGTCGACGAGCAGCGCGGCCCCCGAGAGCACGCCCCAGCGCGGCCCGAGGAGGCGGCTCGCGACCACGTAGCCGCCGCCGCCGA
>DATKAL010000465.1:0-7895 GCA_035498135.1 Anaeromyxobacter sp. | reverse complement strand
AAACTGCCGCAGCGGCAGGGTCCGGCGCACGACCTGCCCGACCTGGACGGGCACGGACGGCGCGGCGGCCGCGGCGCGGCCCGAACGGCTGCAGCCCGGGCCAAGCAGGGCGCCGGCGAGCGCGGCCAGGGCGGCGGCGTGCGCCGCCAGGGCGGCGGGCTCGGCCCGGTAGAAGTGGAACGCCCCCCCTTTGCGCACCGTGACCAGCCCGGCGTCGGAGAGCACCTTGAGGTGGTGCGAGATCGTCGCCTGGGCGAGGGCGAAGAGCCGGGTCAGCTCCTGGCAGGAGATCTCGCGCGCCGACAGGGCGCGCAGGATCCGCAGCCGGGCCGGGTCGCCGAGCGCACGGGCCACGCGGACCAGCCGCGCCTCGCGGAGGGGCATCGACATATCGACAGGCGTCGATTTGCGAGGGCGCCCCGCCGCCGTCAACCGAACCGGCCGGTCTCGCCCCTCCCGGGGCTGGGCCCGGAAGGGAGGCCAGGCCGAGCGCCGCGCGCGGGGCACCGCCCAGGCGGCCTACAACCGGACGCCCAGCCCGGCCGCCGCCCGGAAGGCGTCGTTCTGCTCGAAGGCGAGCTCCCCGGCGAGGAAGAGCGGACCGAGGGGGACGCGGACGCCGAGCGCCACCTGGAAGTACGCCTCCCAGTGGGACGACCGGGCGCCCCCGATCCCGAGGGAGAGGGCGGCGTCGAACCCGCGCCGCGTCTCGAACCGCTCGGTGAGCCGCAGCAGCAGGATGGGCGACCAGCCGCCGGTGGAGCCGCTCAGGTTCTGCTGCCCGTAGCCGGCCACGCTCACGTCGAGCGCGTCGAAGGCCCATCCGAACTCGCCGCCGAGGCTCGCGCCCGAGGACCGGGCGGCGGTGGTGCCGAACGCCTCGCCGCCCCAGGCGGTGAGGAGCAGGCGACGGGGCTCCTCGGCCGACAGCTCCTGATCCTCCTGGGCGCGGACGGCGGGGGCGGACAGGGCGCAGGCGAGGAGGACGAGGGAGAGGCGCCGCATCCCGGAATCCTAAGCGCCCGCCGCCGGGGAGCGCCAGCCCGTGCACGGCCTGCGGCTAGGGGGCCGCCAGGAAGGCCTCGAGCACCCGGTATCCGCGCTCGAGCGCCGCGAGCTCCACCCACTCGCCGCGCTGGTGCGCCTGGGCGGTCGCGCCCGGGCCCAGGTTCGCGGCCGGGATCCCGTGGGCGGCGAGCCGGGCCACGTCGGTCCAGGCCTGCTTGGGCTCGACGGCGACGCCGGTCCGCTCGACCAGCCGGCGCACCAGGGGGTGGTCGGCGAAGGCGGGGCAGGCCGGGGAGAGGTCGGTGAGCTCGACCCTGGCCCCGTGCCGCTCCCCGAGGGCGCGCAGCTCGGCGGCCGCCTGGTCGAGGGTGCGGTCGGGGGCGAAGCGGAGGTTCAGGTTGAGCGCGCAGCGGTCGGGGACCACGTTCCGGGCGCGGCCCCCCTCGATCCGGGTGACGCTCGCCACCTCGCGGAAGACCAGCCCGCCGGAGCGGGCCTCGCGCGGCGCCCGGGCGAGCAGCTCGGCGAGGAGCGGCCCAGCCCGGTGGACCGCGTTCTCGCCCTGCCACGGCCGGGCGGAGTGGGCGCTCCGGCCCTCGAAGACGAAGGTGGCGTGGATGGAGCCGACGCAGCCGAGCTGGAGGACGTTGTCGGTCGGCTCGAGGCAGAGGGCGAGCTCGGTCCCGGAGAGCTCGCCCGCCTCGCGGAGGACGTCACCCAGCTCGTTCTCCAGGAACGGCCCCTCCTCGCGGGCGTAGAGCACGAGGACCAGGTCGAGGGCCCGGGCGGCGCGGGGGAGGCGCTCGGCCAGCTCCATCATCACCGCCAGCCCGGCCTTCATGTCCGAGCTGCCCGGGGCGACGAGCCGCCCGCCCTCACGCCGGGGGGGGCCGCGGTCGGCCTCGTGGACGGGGACCGTGTCGAGGTGGCCGCAGAGCGCGAGCCGCGCGCGGCCCGGGGCGCGGGGGCCGTCCACCTCGACCACGAGGGAGTCCTTCACCCGGCGCACGCCCGGGAAGCGCGGGCGGGCCCAGGCCTCGACCTCGTCGCAGAGGGCCCGCTCCTCGCCGATGGGCGAGGGGACGGCGCAGAGCGCCTCGGCCCGCCGCGCGAGCGCCTCGGCGAGATCGGAGGCGCCCCCGGCCATCAGACCTGGACCTCGAAGTCCCGCAGGGCCTGGTTGAGCGAGACCTTCTTGTCGGTGGCGGCGCTCCGCTGCCCGACGATCAGGGCGCAGGGGATCTGGTAGGTGCCGGCGGGGAACTGCTTCGGGCGCGTCCCGGGGATCACCACCGAGCGGGCCGGGACCCGGCCCTTGTAGACGACCTCCTTCGGGCCGGTGACGTCGATGATGGGGGTCGAGCCGGTGATCACCACGTTGGCCCCGAGGACCGCGTCCTCCTCGATGAGCGTCCCCTCCACCACGATGCAGCGGCTGCCGATGAAGCAGCCGTCCTCGATGATGTTCGGCCGGGCCCCGGGCGGCTCGAGCACGCCGCCGATCCCGACGCCGCCGGCGAGGTGGACGTTCGCGCCCACCTGGGCGCAGGAGCCGACCGTGGCCCAGGTGTCCACCATCGAGTTCACCCCCACCCGGGCGCCGACGTTGACGAAGCCGGGCATGAGCACCGCCCCCGGCTCGAGGTGCGAGCTGAAGCGGGCCACCCCGCCCGGCACCACCCGCACCCCGGCCGCCTCCAGGTGCTTCTTGAGCGGGATCTTGTCCCGGGCCTGGAACGGGCCGTACTCCGCCACCTCCATCCCGGTGATGGCGAAGAAGAGGTTCACCGCCTGCATCAGCCAGGCGTTCACCTGCCAGGCGCCCTCGCGCTTCTCGGCCACCCGCAGCTCGCCCCGGTCGAGACCGCGCAGGGCCTCCATCACCGCGTTCCGGACGGCCTGGTCCTTCAGCCGGGCGCGGTCGGCCCACGCCTCCCCCACCCGCTGCTCCACCTCGCTCCAGTCGATCATCGCTCGATCCCGTTCCAGGCCTGGATGGCCTCCTCGCACTCCGCCAGCGTGGGGACGAGCGCCACGCGCACGTATCCCTCGCCCGCGCCGAAGGCCGTCCCCGGCGCGACCACGATCCCCTCCTCCAGGAGCCGGAGCGCGTAGCTCGCGGCGCCGTGCCCCGGCGGCACCTTCACCCACAGGTAGAGCGTCGCCTCCGAGGCGTCCGCGGCGAGCCCCCGCTCGGCGAAGAAGCGGAGGAACCGGTCCCGCTTCCGGCGGAAGATCTCGCGTCGCTCGGCGGCGTGGGCGTCGTCCGCCCAGGCGGCCGCGGCGGCGGTGGTGACGAAGGCGGGCGAGGCCACGCCGGGGTGGCTCCGGAGGGAGCGCAGCACCTGGAGGAGGTCCGGGTCGCCGGCCAGGAAGCCGCTGCGGTAGCCCGTCATCCCGCTCCGCTTCGAGCAGGAGTGGATGGCCACCACGTGCTCCACCTGCTCCTCGAGCATCGAGGCGGGCGGCTCGCCGAAGTAGACGTCCGCGTAGCACTCGTCGGAGGCGACGATGAAACCGAACCGGCGGGCCGCCTCGCCCACCCGCCGCAGGTAGTCGCGGGGGGCGACCGCGCCGGTGGGGTTGTGCGGGTAGGAGAGCCAGAAGACCAGGGTGCGGGAGAGGACCGCCTCGCCCACCTCGTCGGGCTCGAGGAGGAAGCGGCGCGCGGCGGTGAGCGGGACCTTCACCACCTCGAGGCCGGCGAAGCGCGCCCCGACCTCGTAGGTCGGGTAGCCGGGGTCGGGCATCACCACCGCCCGCCGGGCCGGGTCGCCGGCGAAGGCCAGGGGGAGGTGGAAGATCGCCTCCTTGGCCCCGGCGCAGGCGAGCACCTGGGCCTCCGCGTCGAGCTTCACGCCGAAGCGGCGGCTGAGGTAGCCGGCCGCGGCGCTCCGCAGCGCGGCGGTGCCGAAGGCGCTCGGGTACTGGGAGACCTCGGGGACGGCGGCCCGGAGCGCCTCGCGGAGGAACGGCGGGGTCGGCTCCTTGGGATCGCCGAGCCCGAAGTCGAAGAGCCGCTTCCCCTGGGCGGCGAGGGCGCGGCGGCGCTCGTCGAGCTCGATGGAGAGGTTCTTCTGGACCTGCGAGAGAGCGGGGTTCTTCGGGACGTTCCGCACGGAGCCGAGAACCATATCGAACTCCGGGGCGCCATGCATTATATGTGGACCGGCATGCTCAACTACGACGTGGTGGTGATCGGCACCGGCCCCGCCGGCGAGAACGGGGCGATCCAGGCCGCCTTCCACGGCAAGAAGGTGGCGGTGATCGAGAAGGAGGCGGTGCCCGGGGGCGCCTCCGCCAACACCGGCACCATCCCCTCCAAGGCGCTCCGCGAGACCGCCCTCGCCATCCTCCAGGCGCGCCACCGCGACGCCCACGGCATCGAGCTGCGGGTCTCCGGGACGGTCACCATCCCCGAGCTGATGGGGCGCCGCGGCCTGGTCACCGCTCGCGAGCACTCCCGGATCCGCAGCGCCATCAACCGCGCCGGGGTGGAGCTGTTCCGCGGGGTGGCGAGCTTCGTCGACCCGCACACGATCCGCGTGTCGGTGCCGGACGGCGGCGAGCAGGATCTCCGGGCCGAGGTGGTGCTGCTCGCCACCGGGACCCGCCCCTTCCGCCCGCCCCAGTACGCCATCGACAACGCCCGCGTCTACGACTCGGACTCGATCCTGCTCCTCGACCGCGTCCCCCGCTCGCTCGCCATCCTGGGCGGCGGCGTGGCCGGCTGCGAGTACGCCTCGATCTTCGCCGCCCTGGGCGTGCACGTCTCGATCATCGACTCGAAGGACCGGCTCCTCCCCTGGCTCGACGCCGAGCTCTCCCTGGCGATGCAGGAGAGCTTCAAGGAGCTGGGGGTCGACTTCTACCAGCGGACCCGGGCGGTGAAGCTCGACCCGAGCGAGCGGGACGTGCTGGTGACCCTGGGGGACGGCTCCCGGCTCGTGGCGGAGAAGGTGCTGGTGGCGGCGGGCCGGATCGGGAACGTCGAGGCGCTGAACCTCCCCGCCGCCGGGCTCGGGGCCACCGACAAGGGGCTCCTCGAGGTGAACAAGCACTACCAGACCGCCGTGCCCCACGTGTACGCGGCCGGCGACCTGGTCGGCTTCCCCGGCCTCGCCTCGACCTCCATGGAGCAGGGGCGGGTGGCGATGGACCACGCCTGCGGCGGCAGCCGCCGCGGGACCCTGCCCGACCTCCTCCCGGTCGGCATCTACACCATCCCCGAGGTCTCGTCGGTGGGCGACACCGAGGAGCAGCTCCGCGCCAGGGGGGCCGACTACGTGGTCGGGCGGGCGAGCCTGGTGGGCAACGCCCGCGCCAACCTGATCGGCGAGGCGGTCGGGTTCGTGAAGGTGATCGCCGACGCCGCCGACGGGAAGCTCCTCGGCGTGCACTGCATCGGCCCCCACGCCTCGGAGCTCGTCCACCTCGGCCAGGCGGTGATGAGCCATCAGGGCCACATCAACTACTTCGCCGACTCGGTCTTCAACTACCCGACCCTCGGCGAGGCCTACAAGTACGCCGCCTTCGAGGCGCTCGAGCGGATCCGCGAGCGCAAGGTGACGCCGATCGATCGCGCGGCGGCCAGGTGAGCGCCACCGCAACCCATCCACCTTGCCTCGAGCGCAGGTGCGGACCGGCCAGGTGCGCACCGGAGCGAGCGCCGGGGGTTCGGGGGGCCCGAGACCGAGCGCGAATGCGCCGCCGAGGGCCCTCAGAAAAGACGGAGCGGCTCGAAGGCCGCCCCGTGAGTCCCCCCGGCGATGTTCCCCGGTCGTGCACCCCCCTCCGGGCGCACGACCGATGGGCTCGACGGCTCCGATGCTAGCCAGTGAACCGCCCCGGTTGGAACGGGTCCGGCCGCGTCTTATGGTCGCGATCCCTGGCCGGACAGTGAATCCAGCGTCCAGGGGACTCGCCGCGCCCCGCGTTCACGGGACAGGGATCGCACCAGGGTGCGCGGCCGCGGCCGTCCCGACGCGCCGTGTCGGCGCTACCCGAGCCTGGCCCGCGCCTGGGCGAGCGCGGCGTGGACCTGCTCCAGCGCCCGCTTGGCGGCGGCGAGCTCGTCGCGCTCACCGCGGGTGCGATCGAGCTCGGCGGCCAGCTGGTCGCGCTCGCGGGCCAGCTCGCCCACCGCCGTGCGGAGCCGCGCCCCGTCGGCCGCGCCGGCGCGGAGCTCCTCGGAGAGCCGCTCCACCTCCTGCTCGCGCTCCGCCTTGAGGCGCGCCTCCTCCTCGGCCCGGCGCGAGACCTCCTCGAGCAGCCGGGCCCGCTCCTCGTCGAGGGCGGAGAGGGCCTGGGCGCGCCGGACCGACTCGTCGCGCTCGGACTCGAGCGCCTCCATCTCGCCGAGCAGGTCCGCGAGGACGGCGCGCTTCTCCTCCAGCTCCTTCTCCGACGCGGCCAGCCTCTCCCCGGCGCTCCGGGCCTCCTGGGCGGCGCCGGCGAGCTCGCGGCGGGCCTGGTCGAGGTCGCCGCGGAGCGCCTCCTCGCGCTCCCGGGCCCGGACCAGCTCGCCCTCTAGGTCCTTCACCAGGCCGAGCACGCTCTCGGCGGCGCGGGCGGGATCGGCGGGCGCGGGCTCGACCCGGGCGGCGGGGCGGGCGGCGTCGGCCACCCGCCGCTTGATCTTCTCCAGCCGGTCCTTGCGGGCGTGGACGTCGGGCGCCGGCGCGTCGGCGGCGATCCGGGCGGCGGCGCCGGGGGTGGCCTGGGGCGAGGCGGCGGCGGGCCTGGGCGCAGGCGGCGCAGCAGCGGCGGGCGGGGCGGCTGCAGCTTCGGCCAGCGCCTCTCCGGGCGCGACCAGCGGGAGGGTCGCCTCCGGGGCGGGGGCCTGGAACCCGGCCGCCCGCAGGCGGGGCTTCAGCTTGGGGACGTTGGCGTCGAAGGCCTTGCGCATGCTCAGGCTCCGGTGGCGCCGGCGGCGCGGGTGGCGGCGAGGACGCGGCCCAGGATCTCGCGCTGGACCGTCTCGAGGTCGGTGGCGCCCTTGGAGTCGGGGTCGAAGCCGAAGATGGGGCAGCCCTCGCTCGACGCCTGGGCGAACTTGGTGCACTGGCGGACGACGGTGTCGAGGAGGTAGTCGGCGTAGTGGGCGCGGAGCGCCTCCAGCGCCTCCCGGGCGATCTTGAAGGTCTGGTTGTAGGCGTTCACCACGATGAAGATGTTCTCGAGCTGGTGGGAGAGGTCCTGCTCCAGCCCCTGGATGGTCTCGAAGAGCAGGCGGAGCCCGTCGTACGAGAGGAAGTCCGCCAGGACCGGGATCACCAGGTCCGAGGCGGCCATGAGCGCGTTGAGGTTCAGGAGCCCGAAGGACGGGGGGGCGTCGAGGACCACGAAGTCGTAGCGCCCCTTCACGCCCTCGAGGGCGTTGCGGAGGCGGAACTCGCGGCCGGCGAGCGGCATCAGGGCGAGGTCGATGGTGCTCATCGCCAGGTTGGCCGGGACGAGCGAGAGGCCGGGCATGGCGGTCTCGACCGTCACCTCGGCGAGCGGCACCTTGCGGATGAGGACCTCGTGGAGGGTGCGGGTGAAGCTCGAGCCCTCCTTGCCCAGGCACTTGGTGGCGTGCCCCTGGCTGTCGAGGTCGAGCATCAGGACGCGATAGCCGCGCTCCGCCAGCCGGTAGGCGTAGGACGACGAGAGGCTGGTCTTGCCCGTCCCGCCCTTGAAGTTGAGGAAGAGCTGGACCCGGGGCGGGTAGGGCTCGGGGCGCTTCCCGAGCTTCTCCCGGAGCACCGGCAGGTCCTCCGGCCCGAAGCCGTCCTTCCGCCCGAGGACGGTGGCGACCTGCCGCTCGGTGGCGCCGACGATCTCGGCCAGGCGCTTGGTCGTGTAGCGGACGTTCTCCATCGTGGTCCTCTAGGCCATGAACCAGC
>DATKAL010000464.1:0-3068 GCA_035498135.1 Anaeromyxobacter sp. | reverse complement strand
CCGGCCAGGTCGACGCGCTGGCCGCCCACGTCGGCCAGGGCGAGCGCCGGCGCCGCCTGGGCGGACGCACCGGGCGCGGGCCGGGAGCGCCGGGCCATGAGCTGGGTGACGATCACGGCGGCGGCGACGAGCAGGGCGAGCTTGGTCCAGGACCGCATGCGCCGGGAGTATAGCGGCGGCCGCGGCCGCCGCCAGGGATCCGGGGCCCCGCCGCCGCCGGGGGAGCTACTTGGCCGCGCCGGCCGCCACGGACCCGGTGCCCGAGAGCATCAGGGTCTTGAGGTCGTCGTCGGTGAAGAAGAGCCCCACCCCGAAGAACACGTCCGTCCCCAGGTTGAAGCTCCGGCCGCCGGGGATGCTCGCGGTGCGCCAGCGGTTCAGGAAGTCGTCGACGCCGGTGGTCGCGTAGAAGTGCTGGAGGAAGTTGTAGTTCGCCCAGATCTTGGCGCGCGGGAAGACGTCCTGCTGCGGCCGGGAGAACTGGTACACGGACAGGGAGAGCTGGAGGGCGTCGTCGAAGAGGTGGAGGTCCGTCCCCACGCCGCCCGAGCTCTCGATCACGCCCACCCGGAAGGTCCAGGGGCCGTAGCGCTTCCCCAGCTCGAGCGAGAAGGTGATCTTGTCCTGGTGGGTGGTGGTGGTGGTGATCGAGGTGCTCGGGGCCTGACCCGGCACCTGGGTGGTCGAGGTCACGCTCTGGACGGTGTCGACGCCGCGCGGGTCGCTCACGATCTCGAGCAGGTAGAACTTGTCGGGCCGGGGGAGGAGCTTCGCGCCGAAGTAGACCTTGGCGCCGGGCCGCCCCTCCGAGACCGTCTGGTTGAAGAGCCACTCGGAGCGCAGCTCGAGCTGGATCTGCATCTTGTTGAGGCGGTCGACGTAGTCGGACACCCCCTCGACCGCGCTGGAGAACTCCCGGCCCAGCTTCTCGTCGACGAGGAGCTTCCCCGCCACGCTCTTTCCCTCGTTCACCTTCCCCAGGATCTCGTCGAGCTTCGCCAGGCTGTCGTTGAGCCGGACCACCGCCTGCTGCACGCCCTTGAGCTCGCCCTGGGCCTGCTGCTGGGCGGCGGTGGGCGCGCCGCCCGCGCCGCCCGGCCCGCCCTCGGCGCCCTTCGGCGCGCCGGCGGTACCGTCCAGGATCCCCTGGACGCTCCCGGCGACGCGGCCGAGCTGGGCGGAGAGCCGGTCCACGTTGACGAGGATGTCGTGGATCCGCTCCTTGTCCCGGGCCGAGATCTCCCGGAGGTCGCCGGTGAAGTCGCGGGTGTTGTTCAGGATCTGGGTGAGGGTCCCGCTGTTCTGGGCGACCAGCGTCTCCACCTGCTGGGTGATGGTGGCCAGGTTCTCGATGATGTCCCGCAGGCTCCCCTTGCCCCCGTTCACGGTCTGGGCCAGGTCGCCGGTCACCAGCGAGACGTCGCCCGCGATCTTGGAGAGCGAGTCGATGAGCTTCTGGACGCTCGCCGCCTCGCGGACGCAGGTGATCTCGCGCTCCCCCTCGGGGAGCTCCTGGAGGAGCGGCTTGCTCTCGGACCCGGGCGAGGCGTCGAGGAGCGCGTCCGGGAGGAGGGCGCTGGGGAAGGTCTTCGCCAGGCAGGCGTCGGTGTGGAGGGGGACGTCCTTCTTCACCCGGAGCTCGAGCACCGCCTTGGCACCCTCGAGCGAGATCCGGGTCACCTCGCCGATCTGGATCCCGGCGATCTGGACCTTGCTCTTCCAGGTCAGGCCGGTGGCGTCGTTGAACCGGGCCCGGACCAGGTAGCTGTCCCGCTCCGAGAAGCCGCCCCGCTTGAGGAAGGTGAGGGCGAGCAGGAGCGCGGCGGCGGCCACCGCCACCACCGCCCCGACGGCGAAGGCCTTGTTGAGCGCGGGCTTCACGGGTCGTCCGTACCCCTCACTGCTTCTCGAACCAGAGGGCGAGGAAGCGCTGCACGAAGGGCTCCTTGCTCGCGCGCACCTCGGCGGGGGTGCCGACGGCGGCGAAGCGACCATCGTAGAGCACCGCCACCCGATCGGCCACACGGAAGGCGCTCGCGATGTCGTGCGAGATCACCATGCTGGTGATGCCGAGCCGCTCCTTGGCGTGGAGGATCATCTCGTCCACGTAGCTGGCGGTGATGGGGTCGAGACCGGTGGTCGGCTCGTCGTAGAGGACGATCTGCGGCTCGCAGACCAGGGCGCGCGCCAGCCCGACCCGCTTCCTCATCCCCCCGGAGAGCTCGGACGGCCAGCGGCCGAGCACCTCCTCCCCCAGGTCGACCACCTTGAGCTTCTCCACCACTCGGCGCCGCACCTCGGCCGCCGGGATCCCGGCGCCCCGCCGCCCCTCGCGCAGCGGGAAGGCGACGTTGTCGAAGACCGTCATCGAGTCGAAGAGCGCCGCGCCCTGGAAGACCATCCCGAACATCTGTCGGGCCTCGTTCAGCTCCTTCCCGTCCAGGCCGGAGATCTCGATCCCGTTCACCCGCACCGTGCCCCGATCCGGCTTGAGGAGCCCGATGACGTGCTTCAGGAGCACGGTCTTGCCCGAACCCGAGCCACCCAGCACCACGAAGGTGGTCCCCTCGGGGATCCGGAGGTCCACCCCCTTCAGCACCTGGTTGTCGCCGAACGACTTCCAGAGGTCGTGCACCTCGATCACGGCTCAGGTCCCCACGCTGATGACCGTGGCGGCGTAGTCCGCCACCAGGATCGCGATCGAGCTCGCCACCACCGCCCGGGTGGTCCCCTCCCCTACGCCCCGCGCGCCCCCCGAGGCCGAGTACCCGCGCCAGGTGGTGATCACCGCCACGATCGCCCCGAAGACCACCGACTTGAGGAGCCCGTGGAAGATGTCGTCCGCCCCGACGATCTCGCGGGTGTGCTGGATGAAGGGGCCCTCCGGGATCCCGGAGACGTAGATCCCCATCACCCAGGCGCCCCCGTAGCCGAGGGCGTTGAAGAGCATGGTCAAGGCGGGGAACATGAGGAGCGAGGCCAGCACCCGGGGCACGACCAGGTACTGGATGGGGGAGACGGCCATCGACTCCATGGCGTCGATCTGCTCGGTCACCCGCATCGTCCCG
>DATKAL010000463.1:0-8355 GCA_035498135.1 Anaeromyxobacter sp. | reverse complement strand
TGGACGAGCTTCCGATCCTACTCGGGGTCGTGCCGTTCGGCATGATCTACGGGCTGCTGGCGATCCGCGCCGGCCTCCCCACCCTGGTCGCCCAGGCGATGTCGTCCATCGTCTTCGCCGGCTCCGCCCAGTTCATCGCCGCCCAGCTCATCCTGGAGCGCTCGCCCGGCCTGGTGGTCGTCCTCACCGTGCTGGTGGTCAACCTCCGCCACCTCCTCTACAGCGCCGCCATGGCCCCCCGCCTCCGGCACCTGGGCCTCCGCTGGAAGTGCCTGCTCGCCTACCTCCTCACCGACGAGGCCTACGCGGTGATCGCCACGCGCTGCCTGCGCGACGAGGCCCGGCCGGAGGCCGCCGTCTCCCCCCACCGCCACTGGTACTTCCTGGGCGCCGGGCTCACCCTCTGGGTCTCCTGGCAGGTGAGCACCGCGGTGGGCGTCCTCCTCGGCGCCCAGGTCCCGGCCGCCTGGTCGCTGGACTTCACCCTGGCGCTCACCTTCATCGCCCTGGTCTTCCCCTACCTGCGCGACCGGGCCGGCCTGGCCGCCGCCCTCTCGGCGGGCGCCCTCTCCGTGCTCGCCTACGGCCTGCCCTACAAGCTCGGCCTGGTGCTGGCGGCGCTGGCCGGGATCGGCGTGGGGCTCGCCGCCGAGCGGAGGCGCGCGTGAGCTGGCTCCCCGCCCTGCTGGCCGCCGGCCTGGTGACCTTCGCCACCCGGCTCTCCTTCATCGCCCTGCTCGGGCGCCGCGAGCCCCCCCCGGTCGTGGTGCGCGCCCTGCGCTTCGTCCCCCCGGCGGTCCTCTCCGCCATCATCCTCCCGGAGATGCTGGTGCGCGACGGCGTGCTGCGCCCGACCCTGGACAACCCCCGGCTGCTGGCCGGGGTGGTGGCCGCGGTGGTCGCCTGGCGCTCGCGGAACGTGCTCCTCACCATCGCGGTGGGGATGGGGGCCCTCTGGGCGCTGCAGGCCCTCGGCCTGCGCTGAGCCCGGGAGGCTGGACCCGAGGCGACCGCCGTGCCATTCCTCTTCCCGATGCTCCCAGACCCCGCCCGCCTCGCGCTCTTCGTCGGCGCCACGCTCGTGCTCCTGCTCGTCCCCGGCCCGGCGGTGCTCTACATCGTCACCCGGAGCATGAGCCAGGGGCGGCGGTCCGGGCTCCTCTCCGTGGTGGGGATCGAGCTCGGGAACGCCGTCCACTGCCTGGCCGCCGCGCTCGGCCTGGCGGCGCTGCTCGCCTCCTCGCCCCTCGCCTTCTCCGCCGTCAAGTACCTGGGCGCCGCCTACCTGATCTGGCTCGGGCTGCGGCGCCTCCTCTCCCGGGAGGAGGGCGGGCTGGCGAGCCAGGCGGCCCGCCCGGCCGACCCCTCCGCGGCGGTCCTCCGTCAGGCCTTCACCGTGGCGGTGCTGAACCCGAAGACCGCCCTCTTCTTCCTCGCCTTCCTCCCGCAGTTCGCCAGCCCGGCCCGGGGGCTGGTGACCGTCCAGATGCTCCTGCTCGGCGCCACCTTCGTGGGCCTCGCCTTCGTGACCGACACCTGCTACGCGTTCGTCGCCAGCGGCCTGGGCACCTGGCTCCGGAGCCACCCCGGCTTCGCCCGGAGCGAGCGGTACCTGACGGCCGCCGTCTACATCGGGCTCGGGGCGCTCTCCGCCTTCGCCGCCCCGCCGGTCACCGCCGCCGGGTAGGCGCGGCCCGCCGGGCCGCAGCGCCGATCCCCGAGCCGGGAGAGAGGCAGCGCCATGGGACTCCTGACCTTCGCGCTCAACGTGACGCTGGACGGGTGCTGCGATCACCGCGCGGGGGTCGCCGACGACGAGATGCTCCGGTACTGGACGCGGGTGATGGACGCGGCGGGCGCGATGCTCTTCGGACGCCGGACCTACGAGCTGATGGAGGACGCCTGGCCCCAGGTGGCGCGGGACCCGAAGGCGACCCCGTCGGGCCGGAGCTGGGCGAGGAAGCTCGAGGCCAAGCCCAAGTACGTGGTCTCGACGACGCGCCGCGACTTCCCGTGGAGCAACACGCATCACGTCGAAGGCGACCTGACCCGGGCGGTGAAGGCGCTGAAGAAGGCCACGCCGCGCGGCCTCCTGGTGGGCAGCCCCAGCCTCTCGGCCGCGCTCCAGCGCCTGGACCTCGTGGACGAGTACCGCTTCGTGGTCCACCCCGTGGTGGCCGGGCACGGCCCGTACCTGTTCTCCGGCCTCCAGCCCTCGTCGCGCCTGAGGCTCGTGGCCGCGAGGCGGCTCAGGTCGGGCATCGTGGCGCTGCACTACCGCCGGCGCTAGCGGCGCTGGGCGGCCGAGCGCGACTCGCAAGCGGCGCGCCGGCGCGCGCCCCGCGGGACGGCGCGCGGGACGAAGCCCGAGCGCACCCAGGTCCCGCGCGAATCGCGAACCATGGTTCAGGCGGCGAGGTCCACCTCCAGCGCCCCGCCCGAGAGAGCCCAGGCCACCACCCGCCCCCGCCGGCCGGTGCGGAAGCCGTCGCCCGGCTCGAGGACGTGGTCGATGGGATCGCCCTCCTGAGTGACGAGGAAGCTCCCCGCGCGCGCCCGGACGGTGACGCCCCGCCGGCGCGGCTCCAGGCGGAGGGTGGCGTTCTCCCGGAGCTCGTGGGTGCCGGGCGCGCGCGCGCCCGCCCGGGGCGAGAGGCCCTGCAAGCGCCGGGCGGTCGCCTCGAGCATCGCCTTCACCACCCCGCGCGTTGCGCACGCGGCGGCGAGGGGGTCCTGGATCGGGGTGCCGTGAGCGTGGGTCCGCATGTCCGTCCTCCGTGGTCCTTCGCGATGGTCTAGAGGTAGCGCCTGCCAGCGGGCGCGGGAATGCGCAGCCGAGCGCCGCCCAGGCGCAGGAACGCGCGGGGAGGCCGGCGCAAGGCCGACGCGAGCGGCACGCCTGCGGTGCTCGGTCGTCGGGTGCCCCGCTCGGTGCTCAGGCTCGCTCGCCTCGCGACGGCCAGGGGGTCATGGGATGCGCTCTAGGCGTCCGCGCCCCGGGCTGATATGTCCTCGGGTCCCGTGCGCGACCCCGACACCCTCACCCTCGCCCTGGAGCCGATCGCCCAGCGGTCCGCGACCCCGGATCCGGCGACCGCCGCCGCCGCCCACGCCCGGCGCTCCCGCGCCCTGGGCATCGCGTACGTGGCGGCCTCGGCCCTCTGCTTCGGCACCCTCGGCGTCTTCGGCCGGCTGGCCTACGACTCGGGCGCCGACACCCAGACCCTGCTGCTCCTCCGCTTCGGCATCGCCTCCGGCATCATCTGGGTGGTCTTCGCCGCCCGGCGGGCGCGCCTCCCCCGCGGCCGGGGGCTCCTCGTGCTCGCCGGCATGGGCGGGATCGGCTACGCCGGCCAGGCGTTCGCATTCCTCACCGCGGTCTCGCTCACCTCGGCCGGGCTGGCGGCCCTCCTGCTCTACCTCTACCCGGCCCTGGTGGCGATCCTGTCGCGGGTCGTGCTCCGCCACCCGCTCTCCCGCGTGCAGGGCCTCGCCATCGGCGTGGCCCTCCTCGGGAGCCTGCTCATCGTCGGGGCGGGCGGCGACGCCCACCCCCTGGGCGTCGCGTGCGGCCTGCTCGCCGCCCTGATCTACGCCGGCTACATCCTCGCCGGCAGCCGCCTCCCCGCGGACGTCACCCCCACCGCCTCCGCCGCCGTGGTCACCACCTCCGCTGCGGTGGTCTACGGCGCCGTGGCGCTGGTGCGGGGCGTGCGCCTCCCCGGGACCGGGCTCGGCTGGCTGGCGGTGCTGGCGATCGCCCTCGTCTGCACCGTCCTCGCCATCGCCTTCTTCCTCGCAGGGCTGGAGCGGCTCGGCCCGGTGCGAGCCTCCATCTACTCCACCCTCGAGCCTCCGGCGGCGGTGATCGCCGGCGCCCTGGTCCTGGGCGAGCAGGTCACCCCCCTGCGCGTGCTGGGCGGAGCGCTCATCCTCGGGGCGGTGCTCCTCCTCGCCCGCGCCGACCACCGCGGCTGATGACGCACGGCGACGGGCACAAGGCGGCCGGGGTCGGGTACGCCGCGGCCGCCTACCTGGCCTGGGGCGTCTTCCCCCTGTACTTCCGGTCGCTCGCCGGCGTCCCGCCGCTCGAGATCCTGGCCCACCGGATCGTCTGGTCCGCCGTCTTCCTGGTCCTGCTCCTCACCGTACGCCGCCGGTGGGACGGCGTCCTCGCCGAGCTCCTCTCCCCCGGGACGCTGCCGCGGCTGGCGCTGAGCGCCGTCTTCATCTCCGCCAACTGGCTCACCTACATCTGGGCGGTCAACTCCGGCCACGTGCTCGACGCCAGCCTGGGCTACTTCGTGAACCCGCTGGTCACCGTGCTGCTCGGGGTGGTCTTCCTCCGGGAGCCGCTCACCGCCCGCCAGCGGGTGGCCCTGGCGCTGGCGGCCGCCGGGGTGGCCTCGCTCGTGATCCGGGCCCACCGGCTCCCCGGGATCGCCCTGGCGCTGGCCCTCACCTTCGGCCTCTACGGCCTGGTCCGGAAACGCGTGCCCGTCCGGGCCACGTCCGGGCTGCTCGCCGAGGTGATGCTGCTCGCGCCCCTCGCCCTCGCCTGGCTCGCCTGGCTCGGGCACGCCGGGACGGCTCACTTCGGGGCCGGGCCGCGGCTCACCCTCCTGCTCGCCTCCGCCGGCGCGGTCACCGCCGTGCCCCTGATCTGGTTTGCCCTCGGGGTGCAGCGGCTCCGGCTCTCGACCATCGGGATCCTGCAGTACCTCAACCCGACCCTGCAGCTGGCCATCGCGGTCTTCGCCTTCGGGGAGCGGTTCACCGCCGGCCACGCCCTGGCCTTCGGCTGCATCTGGGCGGCGCTGGGGATCTACACCGTCGACGCCCTCCGCCCGCCCGTGGCCCGAACGGTGCCGGCGGTGGAGCGGTGACCGATCGAGAGTGATCCGGCGCTCGCGCCGCCGCGGGTCGGGCGGGCTCCAGCTCGGCCCCGTCGCCCCGCCCGGGAACCCGCGTCACCCGATCGCGGAACGCGAGCTCCTGCGCCGCCAGCGAGTGAATCCCCGATCCCTCTTGGCGAGCTCGCCAGACGGGGCTGTTGGGGTCGCCCTGACGCCGCGCGAGCCTCGACTCAGGTGACCTTGCCGCCCAGGTAGGCGTTCTGTACCCGGGGGTTCGCCGCCAGGCCGGCGGCGGTGTCCTCGAGCACGATCCGCCCCACCTCCATCACGTAGCCGCGGTGGGCGAGCTTGAGGGCGGCCCGGGCGTTCTGCTCCACCAGGACCACCGTCACCCCGCCGCTCTCGTTGATCTCGCGGACCGTGCGGAAGATCGCCTTCACCAGGAGCGGGGCGAGCCCGAGGGAGGGCTCGTCGAGGAGCAGGACCTTGGGCTTCGCCATCAGGGCCCGGCCGATGGAGAGCATCTGCTGCTCGCCGCCCGAGAGCGTCCCGGCCAGCTGCGTGCGGCGCTTCTCCAGGACCGGGAAGAGCCGGTAGATCCAGGCCAGGGTCTCGGCGATCCCGGCCGCGTCGGTCCGGGTGAAGGCGCCCAGGGTCAGGTTCTCGAGGACGGTGAGGGTGCCGAAGATGCGGCGCCCCTCGGGGGCCTGGGCGACGCCCAGCCGGACCAGCTCGTGGGCGGGGACGGTGTGGGCGGGCTTCCCCTGGTAGCGGATCTCGCCGCCGGAGGGGCGGAGCAGGCCGCTGATGGTCCGGAGGGTGGTCGACTTCCCGGCCCCGTTGGCGCCCAGGATGGTGACGATCTCCCCCGGCTGCACCGTGAGGCTCACGCCGTGGAGCGCCTCCACGTTGCCGTAGGCGACGCGCAGGTCCCTGAGCTCGAGCAGCGGCTCCGCCATGCCTAGGCCTCCTCGGTCCCGAGGTACGCCTCGATCACCCTGGGGTCGGCCCGGATCGCGTCCGGCGTCCCCTCGGCGATCTTCTCGCCGTACTCGAGCACCACGATGTGCTCGCAGGCGCGCATCACCAGGCTCATGTCGTGCTCGATGAGGAGGATGGTGATCCCCCGCTCCTGGATCCGGCGGATGAGGCCGACCAGCTCGTCGGTCTCGTGCTCGTTCATCCCGCCGGCCGGCTCGTCGAGGACCAGCAGCTTCGGCTCGGTGGCCAGGGCCCGGGCGATCTCCAGGCGGCGCTGGTCCCCGTAGGCCAGGTTCTTGGCCAGCTCCAGGGCCCGGCCCTCCAGGCCGACGAAGGCCAGCTCGGCCATGGCCCGCGCCACCGCCTCCGCCTCCTCCCGCGCCTGGCCGGGCGTCCGCACCATCGCCGCCAGGAGCCCGGCCCGGGTGCGGCAGTGGCGGCCGGCCAGCACGTTCTCCACCGCCGAGAGCTGCTGGAAGAGGCGGATGTTCTGGAAGGTGCGGGCGATCCCGAGGGTGACGATCTTGTGGGTCCGGAGCCCGCCGATCGATCGTCCCTCGAAGGTGATCGTCCCCCGGTCGGCGCGGTGGTTCCCGGTGATGACGTTGAAGGTGGTGGTCTTGCCCGCGCCGTTCGGGCCGATGAGCCCGACCACCGAGCCCTTCGCCACGTCGAAGGTGACGTCGCCCACGGCGGTCAGGCCGCCGAAGCTCTTGGTGACGTTCCGGAGCTCGAGGAGCGCGCTCACTTCGCCCCTCCCGGCGCGGCGCCCGGGGCGGGCTCCGCTCGCGGCAGGTCGGACCGCTTGAAGCGCGGAGCCCGGAGCGGGAGGAGCCCCTGCGGGCGGACCACCATCATCACCATCATCACCAGGCCGAAGAAGAGCATCCGCGCCGAGGCCAGGCCCCGGAAGAACTCGGGGACCATCACCACCAGGGCCGCCCCGAGGAGCACCCCGGGGATGGAGCCCGAGCCGCCGAGGATCACCATCAGGAAGACGACCACCGACTCCCAGAAGCTGAACGACTCGGGGGAGATGATGGTCATCTTGGCGGCGTACAGGCTCCCGGTCATGCCCGCCCAGCCCGCGCCCAGGGCGAAGGCGAGCAGCTTGTAGCGGGCGGTGTTGACGCCGCTCCCCTCGGCGGCCACCGGGTCCTCGCGGAGATAGTTCAGGGCGCGGCCGAAGCGGGACTGCTCCAGCCGGTGGAAGAGGAAGACGGTGAGCGCGACGAAGGCCCAGATGAGGTAGAAGAACTCCTGCGGGCGGCGGATCTTGTGGTCGAGGATCGACGGCCGCGCGATGCCGAAGATCCCGTTGGCGCCCCCGGTCAGGCCGAAGACGTCGTTCACCAGGGCGATCCGGACGATCTCCCCCAGGCCGATGGTGACGATGAGGAGGTAGTCACCGCGGAGGTGGATGACGGGGCGTGCCACCAGGGCGGCGAAGAGCGCCGCCACCAGACCGCTCACCGGGAGGGCCCAGAGGATGGGGACGTGGAGCTGGGTGCTCAGGATCGCGGCGGTGTAGGCCCCCACCGCGTAGAAGGCCGCCTGGCCCATGTTGAAGAGCCCGGCGTCGCCCAGGATCAGGTTCAGGGAGAGGGCGAGGAGGGCGTAGAGCCCGACGCTGTTCAGGACGTCGACCCAGTACGGGTCGAGGAAGAGCGGGGCGATCCCGAGGACCACCGCGGCGCTGGCGTAGCCGACGAGCAGCCGGCGGCTCATACCTTCTCCGCCACGCGCTCGCCCAGGAGCCCGGAGGGCCGGACGATCAGGATCAGGATGAGGACGAAGAAGGCGATCGCGTCCTTCCAGGCGATGGACAGGTAGGCGGCCCCGAGCGCCTCGATCACCCCGAGAAGGAGGCCTCCCACCATCGCCCCCGGGATGTTGCCGATCCCGCCCAGGATGGCGGCGGTGAAGGCCTTCATCCCGTAGGTCCACCCCATGGTGAAGTTGACCTGCCCGTAGTAGAGCCCGACCAGCAGGCCGGCCGCGCCGCCCAGGGCCGGGCCGATCATGAAGACCAGGCGGATCACCCGGTTCACGTCGATGCCCATCAGGCGGGCCGCCCCCTGGTCGATGGCGGCGGCGCGGATGGCGGTCCCCACCTTGGTCTTCTGCACGAACAGGTAGAGGACGGCCATCATCCCCACCGAGACCAGCACCACCGCGATCCGGACCACGGGCACCGTCAGCCCGAGGACGGAGACCGCCGTCTGCGGGAGCACGTCCGGGTAGACCTGGTAGCGCGCGCCGTAGATCAGCATCAGCGCGTTCTGCAGGAAGATCGACGCGCCCAGCGCCGAGACCACCGCGGAGAGGCGCGGCGAGTCGCGCAGCGGCCGGTAGGCGGCCCGCTCCACCAGGACGCCGTGCACCTCGGGACGCTCTCCGTGCCGCTGGTGCGCGTGGGCGTGGTGGCGGTCTCGGTGCTGATGATGGCCGTCCTCTACCTGTTCGTGCAGAAGACGAAGGTCGGGACGGCGATCCGGGCGGCGGCGATCGACCAGGG
>DATKAL010000462.1:0-17627 GCA_035498135.1 Anaeromyxobacter sp. | reverse complement strand
AGACCGCAGGCCTCCGCTTCGACCACGTCGGCTTCTCCACCGCCGCCACCCGCTCCCGCGACGCCCTCCTCGTCCAGAGCGACATCGGCGCGGCCGAGGCCCACCTGCTGGTGGTCCGGGTCGCCGGGCTCACCTGCACGGCCGCCCGGCTGGCCTCGACCTGGGAGCGGGAGGCGGACGAGCTGGTGGATCGGGGGCGCAACCTGTCCCAGGGCTCGGGCGACGCCCACGCCCACGGGCGGGTGCTGGCCGAGGCGGACGACGCGGCCGACGGGCTCGAGGAGGCGGCCTTCCTCCTCACCCTCCTCCCGGCGGCGGAGGCGATGACCGCCTTCCGCGCGCCGCTCGAGGAGCTGGCGGGCCTGCTCCACGCGGCGGCCGACGAGTGGCGGAGCTGCCTCGCGGCGGCCCTGGCGGCGCGGAAGCGGCGGGCCCGCGACGAGCTGCAGGCGGTGCTGGAGTCGGTCGACCGGATTGCCACCTTCGAGGGCGAGATCGACGACGCGCAGCGCGCCGTGACCGTGTCGCTGTTCCGCGGCGAGGCCGATGGGCGGGTGATCCAGCTCGTCCTCCTGGTGGCGCAGGCGCTGGAGCACGCCTCCGACGCGCTGGCGCACGCCGCGCTGAGCCTCCGGGACCACCTCATCGACGACCCCATGTTCCGCTGACCCCGCCGGGCGTCCCGCGAGTTGGTGCCGGGCCGTCACGGCACGTCCACGGACCCACGGAATAGTGATCCGGTGGCTGCTCAGGGGAGAGCGGGCGGGAAGGGGAGCGGGCAGTCGGGAGGAGGCTGCCCGTGACCGTGTCGATGATCTACGCCCTCTACCGCTCGGCCTACGCCGCCGCCACCCGGCTGGCGGCGGCGCCAGGGCACCCGCCGGACCTGACGGTGGTCGCTCGCGGGCTGACCGCCCTCGAGCGCGCCATCGTCGAGCTCGCCCTGCACGACCTCGGCAACGGCACCCCGGTGCGCTGCCGGGCCCGCTTCGACCGGGCGGTCGAGCAAGGGGCCGACCTCCTGCGAGGCCTGGGCCTCCGCCCCGACCCGCACGCCGGCGGTGGGGCGGCGATCCGCGGTGGGCTGGGCGAGGCGGCCTGACCCTTCGGGCGAGGGCGAGCCCTCGACACAGAAGTGTCACCAGAACGCCTCCGGGCGGCGGGGCGCCGGGCCTGACCGGCGCCTATCATCGAGGGCGTGCACGGGGGAGAGCAGCGGGGCCTGATGGTCCTCGGGGTGCTCGTGTTCGGCTCGCTCATCGCGATCTGCTACGCGATCCTGCACATGACCGGCGTGCTGGGTCGCGCGCGGCGGCCGCCGCCGGAGACGCTCCACCACCACTGAGCCGCCGGGCGGGCGACCGGCGCCTCCCTCAGGGAGGCGGGACGGTGCGCTCGTCCCAGCGCTCCGCGCCGGCCGGCGTTTCGCCCCGGAGGAGGGCGGCCACCGCGAGCAGGGTCCTGCGGGCGTCGCCGAGCGGGTAGTAGAAGGCGTCCCAGTGATCGCTGTCCTCGCCGTCGTGGTTCGGGACGACGTGGTCGAAGTGGTGGCCCTCCGCCAGCTCCCCGTAGGCGCTCCCCGCGCGGCGCTCGATGTCCTGCAGGTCGGGGAGCGACGGCTCCCCCTTCTGGCGCCGCGTCCTGCGGAGCAGCTTGCGGCGCATGACGTCCGCCACCAGGGCCGGGAGCAGCACCCCCGGCTCGCCGCCGAGGAAGGCGAGCTCCTCCCTGGAGAGGGGCGAGAGGAAGATGCCGAGGCGCCGGACGCCCGCCAGCGAGGGATGCGTCTGCAGGAGGCGCCCGACGAACGGGTTGCCCTCGAACAGCCCGTCCCCCTCGCGCAGCACCTCGGCCAGGTCGACCAGATCCAGGGCCTGGAGATCCCCGCGCACGTCGAGCACGACGTGGCGCGGGTCGGCGCGCAGCCCCTCGAGCTGGGCGCGCGTCCGGAAGTGGTAGTCCACGCCGTCCTGCTCGCCGGGCCTCGGAGCGCGCGAGGTGTGGAGCACGAGCGGCCGGAACCGGGCGGTGAGCTCGGGGTGGAAGCGGCGCAGGGCCCTGGCGAGCGGCGACTTCCCCACGCACGACGGCCCCGCGAGGATCACCAGGCGACCTTGGCTCGCGCTCATGACTCGCCTCCGGCCGGATGCTACCCCCGAGCGTCCGCCCCTCTCCGGCCCCGTGCGGGGCGCGCAGGGCCCCGCCGGGGGACGGGCCCACCGGCGGTGACGGGCGGGACCGTGGCGCGGCGGCGGCGCTATGGTAGCGGGGCCGCCGCCCGGGTCGCGGCGGGCGAGCGAACCGTCCGGGAGGCGCCGTGGAGCTCGATCGCGATCCGCTCTGGTACAAGGACGCCGTCGTCTACGAGACGCACGTCAAGGCGTTCTTCGACGGGAACGGCGACGGGATCGGCGACCTCGAGGGGCTGGTCCAGAAGCTGGACTACCTCGAGGCGCTCGGCATCACCTGCCTCTGGCTCCTGCCCTTCTTCCCCTCGCCGCTCCGCGACGACGGCTACGACGTCGCCGACTACCGGGGGATCCATCCCGCGTACGGCACGCTCCCGCAGTTCCAGCGGCTGCTCGAGGAGGCGCACCGGCGCGGGATCGCGGTCCTGGTGGAGCTGGTGATCAACCACACCTCCGACCAGCACCCCTGGTTCCAGCGGGCCCGGCGGGCTCCCCCCGGCTCCCCGGAGCGCGACTACTACGTCTGGAGCGACGACGACCGCCGCTTCGCCGGGGTGCGGATCATCTTCACCGACACGGAGCAGTCGAACTGGACCTGGGACGCGGTGGCCGGGGCCTACTACTGGCACCGGTTCTTCTCCCACCAGCCCGACCTCAACTTCGACAACCCGCGGGTGATGGAGGAGGTGCTGGACCTGCTCCGCTTCTGGGCCGGGATGGGCGTCGACGGCTTCCGCCTCGACGCCATCCCGTACCTGGTCGAGCGCGAGGGGACGAGCTGCGAGAACCTGCCCGAGACCCACCAGGTGATCCGCCGGATCCGGGCGGCGCTGGAGCGGGAGTTCCCCGGGCGACTCCTGCTGGCCGAGGCGAACCAGTGGCCGAAGGACGTCCGCGCCTACTTCGGGGACGGGGACGAGTGCCACATGGCCTTCCACTTCCCGCTCATGCCCCGCATCTTCATGGCCCTCCGGCTGGAGGACGCGGAGCCGATCGTGGACATCCTCCGGCGGACGCCGCCCATCCCCGACTCGTGCCAGTGGGGGCTCTTCCTCCGCAACCACGACGAGCTCACCCTCGAGATGGTGACCGAGGACGAGCGCGACTACATGGTGCTCGCCTACGCTCGCGATCCCCGGGCGCGCCTCAACGTCGGGATCCGGCGGCGGCTCGCCCCCCTGCTCGACAACGCCCGCCGACGGATCGAGCTCCTCAACAGCCTGCTCTTCTCCATGCCGGGCACGCCGGTCGTGTACTACGGCGACGAGATCGGGATGGGGGACGACGTGATCCGCCCCGACCGCGACGGGGTCCGGACGCCGATGCAGTGGAGCGGCGGCCCCAACGCCGGCTTCTCCACCGCCCCCCCCGCCGCGCTCTACTCCGCTCCCATCAGCGATCCGGTCTACGGTCACGCGGCGGTGAACGTGGAGGCCCAGCTCCGCGACCCCTCCTCGCTGCTCCGGTGGATGCAGAACCTGATCCGTCTCCGGAAGCAGTTCCAGGTGTTCGGGCGCGGCTCCCTCGAGTTCGCGGAGGGCTCGAACCGGAAGGTCCTCGCCTACCTGCGCCGGTGGGGCGAGGACACGGTCCTCTGCGTCGCCAACCTCTCACGCCACGTGCAGCCGACCTCCCTCGACCTCTCCGCGCTGGCGGGGTCGACCCCGGTGGAGATGCTCGGGTACACCGAGTTCCCGGCGATCGGGCGGGAGCCCTGGTTTCTCAGCCTGGGCGGCTACGGCTTCGCCTGGTTCGAGCTGCGGGGGGCGCCGCCGGCGCGCCCGGGGTAGGGCCGCCGGGCCGTCAGGCGTGGTGGACGCGCCCCCGCTCGGGCTCCGTCCGCTCGCCCTTCCCCGCCGCCGAGCCGGCGCGGAAGCGCCGCTCCAGGAGGCGCGCCACCGTGTCCCTGGCGCCGAGCCCGACCGCGAGGGCGAGGGCGAGGACGATCCCGCCGAAGACGGTCCCGAAGGCGACGATCACCACCAGGGTGCCCACCCCGGCGTGCTCGAGGGCGACCGCCGCCGCCAGGAGCACCACCAGCCAGCGCGCGCTCAGGGCGATGAACCGGGCCGACTCGAGGCCCATGTTGACGGCGCCGATGAGGACGCTGCGCTCCACGAACCGGGCCGCCGCCACGCCCGCCGCGAGGATGACGAGCGCGAGCAGGGCGCGCGGCAGGTACTCGATCAGCTGCAGCGAGAGGGAGGCGGCGGCCGGGATCTGGACCACCGACAGGCCCAGGAACGCCCCCGCGAGGAGCACGGCCCAGAACGACGCCTGGGCCACCAGCCGCGACGGCGGCCCGCGCTCCGGCGCCCCCCGCGCCACCACCCCCCACTCCAGGAGGCGCCGGTCGAGCCCGAGCCGGTCGCAGGTCCTGCGGATGGCCCACCGGACCAGGACCGCCAGGACCGCGGCCACGACGACGAAGAGCAGCATCGCGAACACGCTCGGGAGGATCCGGGCGATCGCGTGCAGCACGTCGGCCGACGACTGCATGAAGATGCGCTTGGTCTCCTGCCACATGGCGTCCTCCTCAGGGGTTGAAGGTGTCCGGCCAGCGCCACCGACCGATGAGGTACCGCTTCTCCCGCTCGAACGCGGCGCAGAGCGCCTCGACCCGCGCCTCGGTGGCGGCGGCGTCGAGGGCCCGGACGTCGTTCACGAACCCGGCCACCCAGCCCAGGTAGAGCGGGGTCATCGAGCGGAGGAGCTGGCCGCGCTCCAGGGCGCGGGTGGAGTGGGCGACGGCGAAGTCGTAGACCACCCGGGCCCAGAGGGCGTCGTCCAGCCGGAGCTCCTCGGGCGGCGCGGCGGCGGCGCGCTGGAGCGCCAGCCGCGAGGCGGGCGGGAGCACGAGGCCCCAGACCGCGTCCAGCTCGCGCAGGCCGAGCCGGAGGGGGGCCGCCAGCGCGGCCACGTCGGGGAGGGCCCGGTCCTCGGCGGGCGGGCCGGGCGCTCCGAAGGCCGGGACCGGCGTCGAGCCGTCCAGGCGCTGCCAGCGCTCGGCGGCGCGCTCCATCTCCCGGAACACCGGACCGACCAGTCGCGCCAGGGCGTGGCTCGCGTCCTCGGGTACGCCCTCGCCGGGCCAGCGCCCAAGCCAGGCCTGGCAGACCCGCCGGCGCTCCGACAGCGCCTTCGCCACCACCCAGGCGTCCGAGCCGGCCCCGCCGGGGTCGCGGTGCCAGTCCGGGTGCTCCAGCAGGTGCCGGGCGAAGGCGAGGGAGAGGCCGGCTTCGCCGCCGGCGGGCTGCCGGAGCCGGGCGCCGTAGAGCGCGCGGGTGAGGGGATAGAGGATGGCGGTGCCGAGCATCCCGTCGAACCGGCCGCGCCGGTAAGCCGGGCACACGAGCTCGAAGCCCTCGTCCAGGATCGGCGAGACGAGGAGCCGGAGCCAGTCGACGTCCTCGTCGCGTTCCGGCCCTCGGACCAGAGCCGCCGCCGCCGCCCCCCGCGAGTCCGCCTCCCGCAGGAGCGCCCCCACCACGCCGCCGCGGCCGGCTCCGCCCTGGAGCGAGGAAGACGCCGCGACGCCGGCGCGGGGATCGGCCGGGTCCACCAGTGCCAGCTCGGGCTGCGCGGTCACCACCAGCACCTTGACCGCGCGCCCGCAAAGCCCCGCAGCCAGGCGGGCCTGGAGCGCGGCGGCGAAGGGGGCGGCGGGGGGCGGGCCGGCCTCGGCCACCACCAGGATCTCCCCGCCCGCCGCCGGGGCGGGCGCGTTCGCGGACGACGGCTGCGCGAGCATCGGGCCGGATCGTACTCCGCGCGGCGGGCCGGCGCCGCCCTGCATGGGACGTGGAGGGAAAACCCGATCGTCACGCGGGCGGCCGAGCGCGCCGTCGCCCTGCCCGGGGCCGCCGGGCTCAGCCGGGCCCGTCCAGGCCGGCCACGCTCAGGCTGAAGTCCGTCCCCTCCCAGCGGTCGGCCTCGGGCCAGCGGATCGTGAAGCAGACGGTGCTCCCCGCCGGCAGGGCGGCGGTCGGCAGATCGGCGACGTGCAGGCCGAGGCCGGTGTCGCGCGCCCGGACCTCGGCGGCCGTCCCCCAGCCGTCCCCGCTCCAGCGGACCACCGCCGGGGCGAGCACCTCGATCCGGAGCGTCTTCCCGGCGGGCAGCTCCCGCACCCGGTGGTTGAACCTCCAGAGGTGGTGCGGCGAGCGGGTCCGCCGCCGGAGGTAGCGCTCCACCGTCTGCGGCGGGGTGTCGAAGACCCGGCCGTCGCGGAGGGAGCGGAGCAGCTTCACGTACTCGGCGTGAGCCCAGGCGAGCGGCATGGCCGAGCCCGTCGGCCGGCCCCGGAGGAGCAGCTTGTCGGGCAGGTCGGGCCCGTCCCAGACCTGCTCGGGCAGGAGCTCGCCCTCGTTGGCGAAGGCCCCCAGCACCGCGAGGAGGCGCACCGCCTCGGCGCGCCGGCCGGCGGCCAGGTGGTAGTGCGCGCGCTCGCCGGTGAGGAGCGGCCAGGGACGGCCCACGCCGGTCCCGTCGAACGGCGCGCCGTCGTCGTGCTCGCCGTACCCGTCCCCGTTGTAGCGGCGCCAGGCCGGCCCGGCGGGCGTGTCGACCCGGAGCAGGGCGTCGATCACCTTCACGGTGTCGAGCACCCGGGGGTCGTCGGGCGCCCGCAGGCCGAAGCGCACCAGGCCGAGGGCGTCGGGGCTCACGATCTTCCGGGCGGGCGCCGAGCCCTCGCCGGGCGGCCGGTTCTTGATCGCCACGGCGCGCCCGGCGGTGGCCTCGCCCCCCACGTCGGGCGGCGCGATCCGCACGTAGTGCCCGGCCACGCCGGCGCGGGCGGCGAGCTCGCCCCCGGCGACGTACGTCCACCGCTCGACCGAGGCGTTCCAGGCGTCCGCCGTCTCCCGGAGATGGGCGGCCGCCGCCCCCTCCCCCTGCCCCTCGGCCAGCTCGGCGGCGGCGAGCAGGGCGGCGATCTCGACCGCGAGCGTGAACGGGCTGTAGCCGGGGTCCTCCTCCCAGCGGTCCTGGGGGGTGACCGGCCCGTTCCGGCAGATGAACCCGGCTGCTCTCCGCACCATGGGCCAGAGGCGCGCCACCGCCTCCTCCGCCAGCGCCCCCTCGCGCCGGGCCAGGTCGACGAGGAGGACGGGGAAGGCGGTCTCGTCCATCTGGATCCCCGTCCAGTAGGGCGTGCCGTCGAGCCACATGTTCTGGGCCCAGTGGCCGTCACGCTCCTGCGTCGTCTCCAGGTAGCGGAGGACCCGGCGTGCGTCGGCGTGGGCCCCCGCGGCGAGGAGCCCGCCCGCGGTCTCCACCAGGTCGCGTGGCCAGACCAGGTGGTAGCCCCCCAGGTCCTCGTCCCCGCGGGCGGAGCCCCAGGGGATGGAGAGGCTGGCGATCGCGCCGCCCGGGAAGCTCCGCGCCTCGTGGGTGGCGAGCACGGCGGTGCTGGCGCGGTAGAGATCGCGCCCCCCGGTGCGCGGCGCGGCGAGCGGGAGGAGGGAGCCCTGCCACGCTCGCCAGCGGGCGACGCAGGTCTCGAGCGCCGAATCGAACCCGGCGAGGAGGCCGGCGAGCGCGTGGTGACCGGCTTCGGCCGGTCCCGCGCCGAAGCCGATCGCCAGGGTGAAGGCCCCGTCGGCCCCCAGCTCCAGCTCCCCGCAGAGCGCCACGTTCCCGTTCTCGGCGCGGGCGTAGGACCACTCCATCCGCCCGTGGCGGGAGAGATCCTGCCAGCCGTCGGAGACGCCCACGAAGCCGACGGAGCGCCGGCGGAAGGGCTCCGCGCTGGCGAGCGCCAGCGCCAGGGCCTCCCGCTCGGCGAGGAGCATCGGGACGCCCTTGTGGTCTCCCAGCCAGGCGGTGTTCCCGCCCCCGTGGTTGCCCAGGTGCGGCGCGGCGAGCACGTGGACGCGGTAGTCCTCCAGCCGCCCGACCAGGGGGGTGAACCGCCCGCGGACGAGGACCGCGGGGCGCGCCGGGTCGGCGACGATCTCCTTCACCAGCCGGTACCTCCCCTGCAGGCAGGCGCTGGTCACGCGGAAGGCGGGGACGCCGGGCTCGACCGGCTCGATCTCGTGGCGCGTGTGGCGCTTCTCCTCCGAGAAGAAGCCGCGCCGGTCGGTGACGATCAGGCCCACGTCCCGGGTGCAGGCGCGGTCGACGTCCGGGTAGTAGATCTCGTTCAGGATCCCGTAGCCGATGGTGAACCAGACCCGGCCGGCCGTGCCCAGGCTCGTGCCCACGCCGCTCTTCGCGCTCGACGTCCAGCGCGGTGGGATCCCCGGCCAGCCGGGCGCGGGGACCGGCGCCGCGGGTTCCTGCTCGCCCGGGTCGATGGCCATCCTTCGAATGGTAGGCAGATCCGCGCCGCCGCGCTGTTATGCGAGGGGTGGAGCCGCCATGCGCCTGCTCCTGGTCGAGGACGACACCATGCTGGGGGAGAGCGTGCGCCGGGGTCTCCGGCAGGAGGGCCACGCCGTCGACTGGGTCCGGGACGGGGAGGCGGCCGAGCTGGCCGCCGCGGGCGAGCCCTACGACGTGATCCTGCTCGACCTCGGGCTACCCGGGAGAGGGGGGCTGGAGGTGCTGCGCGCGCTCCGCCGCCGGGGGAGCCGGGTGCCGGTGCTGATCCTGACCGCCCAGGACGCCGTCCCCGATCGGGTGACGGGCCTCGACGCCGGCGCCGACGACTACCTGGTGAAGCCCTTCGATCTCGACGAGCTGGCCGCGCGGCTCCGCGCCCTGCGCCGCCGCGGCGACGGGCCGGCCGATCCCGTCCTCGAGCACGGTCCGCTCACGGTGAATCCCGCCACGCACGAGGTCTCCCTTGCAGGCGTGCCGGTCTCCCTCTCGCCCCGCGAGTTCTCCCTGCTCGAGGCGCTCCTCCGGCACCCCGGGCGGCCGCTCTCCCGCGCCCGGCTGGAGGAGGCGCTCTACGGGTGGGGCGAGGAGCTGGAGAGCAACGCCCTCGAGGTCCACGTCCACGCCCTGCGTCGCAAGCTGGGCGCCGGCTGGATCAAGACGCTCCGCGGCGTGGGCTACGTGATCCCGAGGCGGCCATGAGCTCCATCCGGCGGACGCTGCTCGTGGCGCTGCTCGCGGCCGTGGCCACGGTGACCGCCGCCGCAACGATCCTCGTCTACCGCCTGGCGCGGCGGGAGATCGACGACATCTTCGACTACCACCTGCGCCAGATCGCCCTGACCCTGCGCGACCAGCTGCCCGGCCGCGCCCCGCCCGCCGGCGGCGCGGAGGGGTTCGACTTCGTCATCCAGGCCTGGAGCCGGGATGGGGTGCGCCTCTACCTCTCCCGCCCCGACAGCGGCCTGCCGGAGTTCGCCGAGCTGGGGTTCGCCACCGTGCCCGTCGGGGCGGAGCGCTGGCGCGTCTACTCCGCCGAGCTCTCGGGCCAGGTCGTCCAGGTGGCCCAGCCCCTCCGGGTCCGGCAGGAGGCGGCCTTCGCCGCCGCCTCGCGGACCGTCGCGCCCGTCCTCGCCCTGCTGCTCCTCCTGGCGCTCCTGGTCTGGTGGATCGTGGGCCGCTCCCTGGCCCCGCTGGAGCGGCTCGCCGGGACGGTGGGGTCGCGGACCCCGGCGGCGCTGGAGCCGATCGCCGAGGGCGGGGTCCCCGAGGAGGCGCTCCCGCTCGTCCGCTCGATCAACGAGCTGCTCGCCCGCCTGGGCGCGGCGCTCGCGGCCCAGCGCGCCTTCGTCGCCGACGCGGCGCACGCGCTCCGGACCCCGCTGGCGGCCCTCCGGCTCCAGGCGCAGCTCCTCGAGCGCGCGGGGGACGCGGGCGAGCGGGACCGGGCGCTCGCCGACCTCGAGGCCGGCCTCGGGCGCGCCACCCACCTCGTCCAGCAGCTCCTCGCCCTGGCCCGTGCCGAGCCCGACGCCGCCGGGGCCCTGGTCCGGCAGCCGGTCGGGCTCGGGGAGCTCGTGGAGCAGGTGGTCGCCGACCACGCCCTCCTCGCGGAGGCGAAGGGGATCGACCTCGGGGCGACCGGGACGGTCTCCGAGCCGGTGCTCGGCGACGCCGCGTCGCTCCGCGCCTTGCTCGCCAACCTGGTGGACAACGCCGTCCGCTACACGCCCGCCGGCGGGCGCGTGGACGTCGCGGCCGGCGTCCGCGAGGGCCGCCCCTTCCTCCTGGTCTCCGACGACGGGCCGGGCATCCCGGGGCCCGAGCGGGAGCGGGTCTTCGACCGCTTCTACCGCCGCGGGTCCGGGGAGCCGGGGAGCGGCCTGGGGCTCGCCATCGTGAGGGCCATCGCCCGGCGCCACGGCGCCGCGGTCACGCTCGGCGAGCCGCCCGGCGGCGGCCTCACCGTCCGGGTGGACTTCCCCGCGTCCCCGCGGGAGCCCGCGACCGCGCGCGCCGTCGCGGCCCCCGCCGGGGACGCCCGGCCTTAAGCCTCCCTTAAGCGTCGCTCCTTAACGTCTGCCCGTGGCCCGCAGCCCGGGCCCCCATTGCCAAGGAGCAGGTCATGAGATTCCGACTGATGAAGAGCACCGCCCTGGCGGCGGCCATCGTGGCCGCCACCGCGGGCGGCTACCTGTACCGCGGCCGCGCCCAGGCGGCGCCGACCGCGGCCGCCGCCACGCCGGCGCCACCGGTGGCCGCGGTGACGCTCCCCGACTTCAGCGCCATCGTGCAGCGGTACGGGCCCGCGGTGGTGAACGTCAGCACCACCGGGACGGAGAAGACGGCGGCGAACGAGTGGCCGTTCGGCAAGCCGGACCCGAACGATCCCTTCTTCTACTTCTTCCGGCACTTCGGCCAGCCGGAGCAGCGCGGCCAGCTGCTCACCCACGGCCTCGGCTCCGGCTTCATCGTCCGGTCGGACGGCGTCATCCTCACCAACGCCCACGTGGTGGCCGGGGCGAGCGAGGTGACGGTGAAGCTCACCGACAAGCGGGAGTTCCGGGCCAAGGTGACCGGGATCGACAAGACCAGCGACATCGCGGTCCTCCGCATCGAGGCCAAGGACCTGCCGGTGGTCCGGATCGGCGACCCCGCCCGGATCCGGGTGGGCGAGTGGGTGCTGGCGATCGGCTCGCCCTTCGGCTTCGAGAACAGCGCCACCGCGGGCATCGTCTCGGCCCGGGCGCGCCCGCTCCCCGAGGGGTACGTCCCCTTCATCCAGACCGACGTGGCCGTGAACCCCGGCAACTCGGGCGGCCCCCTCTTCGACGCCGCGGGCGAGGTGATCGGGGTGAACTCGCAGATCTACTCGCAGTCGGGCGGCTACATGGGGCTCTCCTTCGCCATCCCCATCGACGTCGCCATGAGGGTGGAGCAGGAGCTGCTGGCGCACGGCAAGGTGGTCCGCGGCCGGCTGGGGGTGGCGATCCAGGACGTGAACCAGTCGCTCTCCGAGTCGTTCGGCCTGCCGAAGCCGAGCGGCGCCCTGGTCAGCTCGGTGGAGCAGGGGAGCCCGGCGGCCAAGGCGGGGCTCGAGGCGGGCGACATCATCCTCGCCCTGAACGGCACCGAGATCTCCGGCCCCTCCGACCTCCCGGCCCGCGTGGCCGAGCTCCAGCCCGGGAGCAGCGCGAGGCTCGAGGTCTGGCGGAACCACCAGAAGCGGGAGATCGAGGTGCGGGTCGGGGAGGCGGGCGGCGGCGCCCAGGCGAGCGCCGAGGAGCCCGGCGGAGGGCGCGGACGCCTCGGCCTGGCGGTCCGGTCGCTCACCCCCGAGGAGCGCCAGCAGGCGGGCGTGAGCGGCGGCGTCGTGGTGGAGGGCGTCCAGGGACCGGCCGCCCGCGCCGGGATCCAGCCGGGGGACGTGGTCCTCTCCCTGAACGGCACCCCCGTGAACGGGGTGGAGCAGCTGCGGGAGCTGGTGAAGCGGTCGGGCGCCCACGTCGCACTCCTGGTGGAGCGCGGCGAGTCCCGCATCTTCGTACCGGTCGATCTCGGGTGATCAGGCCGCGGGCGCGGGCGGGGGGCGCTCCAGCGCCAGCCCGTCCGGCCCGAACACGTGGCAGCGCTCCCCGACGAGGCCGAAGGAGACGGCCTCGTCGGGCTTGCCCCCGGCGGCCGGCTCGCGCCGGATCACCAGGGTCTGGTCGCCGGCGGTCCTCGCGTAGACGAAGGTCTCCGAGCCGAGCCGCTCCACCACCAGGACCTTGCCGGTGACCGCCTCGCCCTGCCCCGGGGCGGCCACGTCCTCGGGGCGCACCCCCACCGTCACCTCGCTGCCGGCGGCGATCCCGGACGGCACGCCGTTCGCCAGCGGCACGGTCACCGCCGGCCCGCCCGGGAGCCGGGCGGTGATTGCCCCGGGGCGCACCGACTCCACCGCCGCCTTGAGCAGGTTCATGCGGGGGGAGCCGATGAAGCCGGCCACGAAGAGGTTGCGCGGGCGCTGGTAGAGCTCGAGCGGGCTGCCCACCTGCTCGACGTGCCCGGCCTGGAGCACCACGATCCGGTCGGCCAGGGTCATCGCCTCCACCTGGTCGTGGGTGACGTAGATCATCGTGGCGTCGACCTCGTCCTTGAGCCGGGCGATCTCGAGCCTGGTCTGGACGCGCAGGGCGGCGTCGAGGTTCGAGAGCGGCTCGTCGAAGAGGAAGACCTTGGGCTGGCGGGTGATGGCGCGCCCGATGGCCACCCGCTGGCGCTGCCCGCCGGAGAGGGCGCGGGGCTTGCGGTCGAGCAGGTGGTCGATCTGGAGCACCCGGGCCGCCTCCCGCACCCGCGCGTCCACCTCCGCCGGCCCGGCCTTGGCGAGGCGCAGGCCGAAGGCCATGTTCTCGTAGACCGTCATGTGCGGGTACAGGGCGTAGGACTGGAACACCATGGCGATGCCGCGCTGGGAGGGGAGCGCGTCGTTCACCCGTGCGCCGTCGATGAACAGGTCGCCCGAGGTGATGTCCTCGAGCCCGGCCACCAGCCGGAGCAGCGTGGACTTGCCGCAGCCGGAGGGGCCGACGAAGACCACGAACTCGCCGTGCGCGATGTCGAGGTCCACGTCCTGGATGACGCGCGACCCGCCGAACGTCTTGGACACCTTGCGCAGCTCGACCCTGGCCATGGATGCCTCCGCCCCTAGCCCTTGACCGCGCCGGCGGTGAGCCCGGACACGATGCGCCGCTGGAAGATCAGCACCAGCACCACCAGCGGGACCGTGACGATCACCGAGGCCGCCATCACTCGCCCCCAGGGCAACTCGAACTGGGAGGCCCCGCTGATGAGCGCGATCGCCACCGGCACCGTGCGCAGGTCGTTGGAGAGGGTGAAGGTGAGGGCGAAGAGGAACTCGTTCCAGGCGGCGATGAAGGCGAGCAGCCCGGTGGTGGCCAGGGCCGGCCCCATCAGCGGGAGGAAGACCTTGGTGATCACCACCCGCGGGCGCGCCCCGTCGACCAGGGCCGCCTCCTCCAGCTCGCGGGGGAGCTCGCGCATGAAGGTGGTGAGCACCCAGGTGGTGAAGGGGAGGGTGAAGATCATGTAGGAGAGGGTGAGGGCGATCAGGTTGTTGTAGAGCCCGAGGGCGCGGATGAGCTCGAACATCCCGGAGAGCACCGCCACCTGGGGGAACATCGAGACGCCCAGGATCACGAGGAGCAGGGTGGACCGCCCGCGGAACTCGATCCGGGCCAGGGCGTAGCTGGCGGTGACCGCCAGGAGCAGGGAGAGCGCCACCACCGAGGTGGCGACGAAGACCGAGTTGAGGATGTTCCGCCCGAAGGGCTGCTCCACGAAGATGGCCACGTAGTTGGACCACTCGGGGCGGCGGGGGACGGCCTCCACCGAGTAGAGCGCGCTCCCCGCCTTGAGGGAGGAGACGATCGCCCAGTAGAAGGGGAAGACGGTGTAGACGACGATCACCGCCACCAGCAGGTAGAAGAGCCCTCGCCCGACGACGGAGCGCGCGCGCACGATCAGCCCCCGGTGGCGTCGAGCCGGACCCGGCCCGCCGTCATGTAGATCACGGTGAAGGCCGCCACGATCAGGAAGAGGAAGGTCGAGGCGGCCGAGCCGTAGCCCACGTCCTGGAAGTCCACCAGCTGCTGCCGGGCGTAGACCGCCATCGAGGCGGTGTAGCGGCTGTTGCCGGTGAGGACGTAGGGGAGGTCGAAGATGCGCAGGGCGTCGAGCGAGCGGAAGATCACCGCCACCATGAGGGCGGGCCGGATGAGCGGCAGGGTCACCTTGCGGAAGACGGTGAGGGCCGGGATCCCGTCGATGCGGGCCGCCTCGTAGATCTCGCCGGGGAGGAGCTGGAGGGCGGCGAGGATGAGGAGGGCCATGAACGGCGTGGTCTTCCAGACGTCGACGGCGATCACCGCCGCCAGGGCCAGGCTCGGCTCGGCCGTCCAGGCGCGCGGGTGGCCGATGATCCCGAGCCCCATGAAGATCGCGTTGATGACGCCGTAGAGATCGTTGAACATCCAGTTCCACATCTGCGCCGAGACCACCGTGGGGATCGCCCAGGGGATGAGCACGGCCGCGCGCAGCAGGCCGCGGCCGGGCAGGTGGGCGTTCAGGGTGAGGGCGATGACCAGCCCGAGCACCGTCTCGATGCTCACCGAGATGGCGGCGAAGGCGAGGGTGTTGACCACCGCCCGCCACCAGTCGGGGTCCTTGCCCAGGGAGACGAAGTTGGAGAAGCCCACCAGGGCGTAGCCCTCCCACCTGGAGAGGCTCGCGTCGGTGAAGCCGAAGAAGATGGTGCGGAGGAGCGGCCAGCCGGCCACCGCCGTGAGCACCACCAGCATGGGCAGGACGAAGAGCCAGGCGGCGCGGCGTCGCTGCCGGCTGAGGAGAGAGACGCCGGCGCCGGCGCCCGTCGCCGCGGGCGGTGGGCCGGCCGGCGCAGGCTTCTCGGCGGCGGTGGCGGCGCCGGGGCTCATGCGGTCGCTACCACTTCCCGCCGTGGGAGAGGCGGTTCAGCTTGGCGTCCAGCGCCTTGAGGCTGTCGCCGGCCTTGGCCTGCCCCGAGAGCACCTCGTGGGCGGCGTTCCAGAACTCGCTCGAGACCTGGTTGTACCGGTCCCGGGTGGCCCGCGACGGCCGCGCCACCGCGTTGGTGAAGGTGTCGAGGAGCTGGCCGAAGAAGGGGTTGGCCTTCAGGATCTCGGGGTCGGAGTAGAGCGCCGGGATGGTGGGGTTCAGGCTGGCGGTGAGCGCGGCCCGCTTCTGCTCGGAGGGGCCGGTCAGCCAGGCGGCCAGGTCGACCGCCGCCTTGGTGTCCTTCGAGTACTTGTTCACCGCCAGCTGCCACCCGCCCAGCGTCCCGGTGTGCTTGCCGCCCGGGCCGCCCTTGGGGAGCGCCGCCACGCCCACCTTCCCCTTGATGGCGCTGTCGGGGGCGTTGGCGAGGGCCCAGGCGTACGGCCAGTTGCGCATGAACACCGCGTTCCCCGACTGGAAGGCGCCGCGCGCCTCCTCCTCGGCGTAGTTGAGGACGCCCTCGGGGGTGATCGTCTTCACCCAGGAGGCGGCCGTCGTGAGGGCCTCCACCGCCTTGGGGTTGTTCACCGTCACCTTGCCCGCGCCGTCGACCACCGTGCCGCCGCCGAAGCTGTCGATCCACTCCAGGGCGTTGCAGCTGAGCCCCTCGTAGGCGCGCCCCTGGAAGACGAACCCCCACATCCTGGCGTTCCCGGCCTTGCGCTCCCCCTCCTGGACGATCTTCGCGGTCTCGGCCAGCTCCTGCCAGGTGGAGGGCACCTGGCGGCCGTACTTCTGGAGGAGGTCCTGCCGGTAGTAGAGCAGGCCGGCGTCGGTGAACCAGGGCAGGGCCACCAGGTGGCCGTCCACGGTGTTCGCCTGGATGATGGCCGGGAAGTGCTGGGCGATGACGTCCTTGCCCACCGCGCCATCGAGCTGGACGAGGTGCTGGGCGAGGATGCCGGGCCAGACCACGTCGATGCGGAGCACGTCGATGTCGCCGGACTTGGCCGAGAGCAGCTGCTGGTAGAGCGCCAGGATCTCGTTGCTCTCCTTGGGGGTGGAGACGACGCGCACCTGGTTGCCGGTCTTCTTGGCCCAGGCCTCCGCGCCGCTCTTGCAGAGGTCGAACTCGATCCCCACCGAGCCGCAGGCGATCGAGATGGTGGACGCGGCGGCGGGGGGCGCGGCCACGAGCGCGGCGGCCAGCGCCGCGAGCGCGGCGATCCGGGTGAGGTGGCGAGGCAGGGTAGTCATGTGGGACTCCTTGGCGTCGGTGGGCGCGCGTGCCCGCGGGTCGCGCCCGCGGGGCGTGGTCCCCAGGTGGGTTCGCGGCGGGTGAAGCGTAAGCCAACCAGGCGAGGGACGCAGGCCGGAGGTCGCGTCTCGGAGAGGTGCGGCGAGCCAGCCGCACCCCCGGGCTCCCGCCGCGGCGCGCCACGCCGGCGTCGGCCGGGCGCGACGAGGAGCGCGCAGGCCCTCGACGGGTGACTCCGGGCAGGGGCGGAGGCCTCGCCCGGGGCGGGATGGCGGATCGCGTCACGGAAGGTCGCGCCGGAAAAGGGGCGGCCGGCGAAGCGGGAATCGACGTTCACTCCCCGCTGAGGGGCCGCGGGCGGGAAGAGGGCGGGACGAGTCGAGGTTGGCGGATCGGGAGCGCCCCGGTGGCCGGCGGCCCGGTCGGGGCGGCGGCCGGACGCTCCTCACACCGGAGGTGAAGCGGGCCGGGTGACCCGCTCGAAAGGAGAGGCAGATGAAGAGCCAGCTGAAGATCGTGGTGAAGGTGCTCGCGGTCCTGGCGCTCGGCGCCGGCCCGGGCGTGGCCCTCGCCGGCGACTGGAGCGCCGAGGGCGGCAGAGCGATGGGCGCGAGCCCCATGGGCAACGCAGAGCCGGCGCGCGGCGCGGTCGCGCCGAGCCCGGGGCTGGTGCACGCGGCGGACGCGACCACGGCCGCCTTCCAGGAGGCCGATCCGGGCCTGGCGCGCTTCTTCACCGGGGCGGTCGGCTACGCGGTCTTCCCCAGCGTCGACAAGGGCGCGGTCGGCATCGGCGGCGCCTACGGCCGCGGAGTGCTCTACGAGCACGGCAAGCCCGTCGGCCGGGCGAGCCTCACCCAGGTGACCATCGGCCCGCAGCTGGGCGGGCAGGCCTACTCGGAGATCGTGTTCTTCGAGTCCCGCGAGGCGCTCTCGACCTTCAAGAAGGGCGAGGTGGCGATGGCCGCCCAGGCGAGCGCCGTGGCGGCGAGCTCGGGCGCGTCCACCAACGCCAGGTACGCCGAGGGTGTGGCGGTGTTCACCCTCCCCCGGTACGGCCTGATGGCCGAGGTGAGCGTGGGCGGCCAGCGGTTCGGCTACCAGCCGTTCACCAAGGCGCTGTAGGCGGCGGGACAGCTGAGCTCTGCCGCACCCTCGGTCGGGCCAGCAACGCCAGCCGAGCGGGAGGGATCGACGCGTACCGCGTTCCCGGGGCGGCGCCCCGCTCCGGGAGCGCGCGCGCCGAGGGGAAGGGCACTCGTGGGTGAGCGGCACCCCGGACACACGGTCGAGCGGCCCGCTCCTCTTCCACA
>DATKAL010000461.1:0-6124 GCA_035498135.1 Anaeromyxobacter sp. | reverse complement strand
GCCTTCACCCGCGCCACGAAGTCCTCGCGCGTGTAGACCACCACCTGGTCGCAGCCGTGGGCGCGGGCCAGCGCGGCCTTCTCGTCCGAGCCGACCGTCCCGATCACCGTCGCCCCGAGGGCCTTGAGCCACTGGACCGCGATCAGCCCCACCCCGCCGGCGGCCGCGTGCCAGAGGACGGTGTCGCCCGGCTTGACCGGGTAGGCCCGGCGCACCAGCGAGTGAACGGTGAGCCCCTTCAGCATCAGGGCGGCCGCCGTCGCGTCGGACACGCCGTCGGGGAGCTTCACCAGCCGGTCGGCGGGCAGGACCCGCACCTCGGCGTAGGACCCGGGGCCGGCCATGTAGGCGACCCGGTCCCCGGGCCGGACGTCCTTCACCCCGGGGCCCACCGCCTCCACCTTGCCGGCGCCCTCCACGCCCAGCCCGCTCGGGAGCTCGAGCGGGTAGAGGCCGCTCCGCTGGTAGACGTCGACGAAGTTCACCCCGATCGCGCCGTGCCGGACGCGCGCCTCTCCGGGGCCGGGCTCGCCGGCGGGGACCTCCTCGAGGCGCAGGACCTCGGGCCCGCCGGTCTGGTGGATGCGGATCGCCTTGGGCATGGCGGCACCTTAGCACCGCCCGGCGGCCCCTACCGCAACGACTCCAGCACCTCCTCCAGCACCGCCCGGGAGGGACGGACCTGCTCCTCGGAGAGGGTGGCGAGCGGCGCGTCGGCGAGGCCGAGGAGGTCCGCGAAGGAGGGGGCCTTGGAGTCCACGTAGAGGAGCCCGGTGAGGACCTCCTGCCGGCCGCCCGCCTCGAGGAGCCGGGCGACCGCCCGGGTCCGATCCCGCGGGTCGTAGGCCTCCTCGAGCTTGCGGAGGCGGAGGCGGGAGCCGTCGTGCAGCGCCACCTCCACCGACGCCCCCGGGTCGTAGTCGACGGAGATCTCCTCGTAGGAGGGGATGAACTCCAGCTCCTGCAGCGGCGCGTCGTGCTCCTTCACGTAGGCGAAGGACTTGGTCGAGCCCTCGTGGTCGTTGAAGGTCACGCAGGGCGAGATGACGTCCAGCATGGCGGTGCCCTGGTGGACCAACGCCGCCTTGAGCAGGGCGGAGAGCTGCCGCTTGTCGCCCGAGAAGGAGCGGGCCACGAAGGTGGCCCCGAGCTGGATCGCCAGGGCGCAGGTGTCGATGGCGGGCAGCTCGTTCACCGTCCCGGTCTTGAGCTTCGCCCCCACGTCCGCGGTGGCCGAGAACTGCCCCTTGGTGAGCCCGTACACGCCGTTGTTCTCGATGACGTAGACGAGGGGCAGGTTGCGGCGCATCAGGTGGACGAACTGGCCGATGCCGATCGAGGCGGTGTCGCCGTCGCCCGAGACCCCGATCCCCACCAGGCGGCGGTTGGCGAGCAGCGCCCCGGTGGCCACCGACGGCATGCGCCCGTGGAGCGCGTTGAACGCGTGGGAGCGCGAGAGGAAGTAGGCGGGCGTCTTGGAGGAGCAGCCGATGCCGGAGAACTTGGCCACCCGCTCGGGCGGGATCCCGAGCTCGAACACCGCCTCGAGGATCCGCTCCGAGATGGCGTTGTGTCCGCAGCCGGCGCAGAGGGTGGTCTTCGCCCCCTTGTACTCGGCCACGGGGAGGCCGAGCCGGTTGGTCCGGGGCGCCGGTGCGGCGGCGGGGGCGGGGACGGTGGGGGTCATGGCTGGCGCTCCTTGGCGAGCAGCGCGTCGGCGACCGAGCGGGCGTCGAGGGGGAGCCCGTCGATGTGGGCGATGGAGCGAAGCCCGGTCGCCCTGCCCGGCTCGAGGTCGAGGCGGAGCAGGGCGGCGAGCTGGCCGTCCCGGTTCTGCTCCACCACGTAGACCCGCGCGTGCCGCTCCACGAAGGCGTGGACCTCGGGCGAGAAGGGGTAGGCCCGCACCCTCAGGTAGTCGGTCTCGAGCCCCTCCTCCCGGAGGAGGGCCCGGGCCTCCCGCACCGCCGGGTCGGACGAGCCGTAGGCCACGATCCCGACCGGCGCCTCCCCCTCCCCGTGGAGCACCGGGCCGGGGAGCAGCGCCCGGGCCACCTCCAGCTTCTTCGACAGGCGGGTCAGGTTCCGCTCGAAGGCCACCGGGCTCTCCGAGTACGCCGAGGTCTCGTCGTGGCCGGTCCCGCGGGTGAAGTAGGCGGCGCGCGGGTGCTCGGTGCCGGGCAGGGTCCGCCAGCCGATCCCGTCGCCGTCCACGTCGCGGTAGCGGGCGAAGGCGCCCAGCCGCTCCAGGTCCTCCCTGGAGAGCACCTTCCCCCGGTCGAGCGGCCTCTCCGGGTAGGGGAACGGCTCGGCGGTCCAGGGGTTCATCCCCAGGTCGAGGTCGGACATCACGAACACCGGGGTCTGGAGCCGCTCCGCCACGTCGAAGGCCTCCACCGCCATGGTGAAGCACTCCTCCACCGAGCCCGGGAGGAGGAGCACGTGCCGGGTGTCGCCGTGGGAGAGGAAGGCGGTCGAGAGCACGTCCCCCTGCGAGGTGCGGGTGGGCAGGCCGGTCGAGGGCCCGACCCGCTGCACGTCGAAGACCACCGCCGGCACCTCGGCGTAGTAGCCGAGCCCGGCGAACTCGCTCATGAGCGAGATGCCCGGCCCGGCGCTGGCGGTCATGGCGCGGGCGCCGGCCCAGCCGGCCCCGATCACCATCCCCATCGCCGCCAGCTCGTCCTCGGCCTGCACCACGGCGAAGGTCGCCTTGCCGTCCGGCCCGACCCGGTACTTCCGCAGGTAGCCGATCAGCGTCTCCACCAGCGAGGAGGAGGGGGTGATCGGGTACCAGGCCACCACCGTCACCCCGCCGAAGAGCGCCCCCAGGGCGGCGGCCGAGTTCCCGTCCACCACGATCTTCCCCCGGTTCGCGTCCATCCGCCGGACCTGGAGCCGGCCCTTCCCGCCGAGCCCGGCCGCGTGCTCGAAGCCGGCCCGGGCCGCCGCCAGGTTGAGGTCGCGCGCCTTCGCCTTCTTCGCGAACTGCCGGGCGATGGCCGCCTCCACCTCGGCCGGATCGATCCCGAGGAGCCGGGCCAGCACCCCGACGTACGCCATGTTGCGCAGGAGCTTGCGGAGCTTGGGCTCGCCGGTGACCGGCTCGACCACCTGGTCGAACGGGATCGGGTGGTAGACCAGGTCGTCCCGGAGGGCGCCGAGGGCGAGCGGGGCGTCGTGCACCACGGTCGCCCCGGGGGGGAGCGCCAGGACGTCCTCGCGGGCGGTCTCCGGGTTCATCGCCACGAGGAGGTCGACCTCCTTCTTGCGGGCGGTCCACCCGTCGGCCGAGACGCGGATGGTGTACCAGGTGGGCAGGCCCGCGATGTTCGAGGGGAAGAGGTTCTTGCCCGAGACCGGCACGCCCATCTGGAAGAGCGCGTGCAGGAGGACCGTGTTCGAGCTCTGCGACCCCGAGCCGTTCGCGGTGGCGATCTGGATGGAGAAATCGTTGACGATCGGCTCTGGCTGGAGCCGCCGCTCCGCGCGGGGGGCGGTGGAGGTCTGGAGTGCCGGCATGGGGCTCCGCGGTGTGGGTCCTGCTCCCTCTCAAGGCATGAGATAACGTCTCACCCGCCTGGCTTCAGCCCACTTTCCAGGCACCAGACCGTGTCGCCATTCGACGCTCAGCCCCTTACGGGTCGTTCCGCCCCTCCGGTATCCTGATCGGGTGAGGAGCCTGCGCAGCCGGCTGGCCGTCCTGGTCCTGGTCGCGCTCGTGCCCGGCTTCGCCCTCATCTGGCACGCCTCCCGCGCCGAGCAGCAGGCCCTCGCGCGCACCGCGCTCGAGGACGTCTCCCGGCTCGCCCGGCACGCCGCCGAGCAGCAGGGCCGGACCCTGGATGCCACCCGCTGGATGCTGTCCGCCCTGGCCGAGTCCGGCCGAATCCGCGAGCACGACCGCGACGGCTGCGAGTGGCTGCTGCGGGTCCTGCTGCCCCGGTTCCCCCAGCTCACCAGCATCCTCGCCGCCGACGGCACCGGCGAGATCTTCTGCAGCGCCGTCCCCATGCCCCGGCCGATCAACGTGGGCGATCGGCTCTACTTCCGCCGGGCCATGGAGTCCCACGCGGTCGCCGTGGGCGAGTTCCAGGTCGGGCGGGCGCACGGCCTGCCGGCGATCAACGTCGGCCACCCGCTCCTCCTCCCCGACGGCCACCTGGCCGGGGTGGTCGCCGCCGCGATCGACGCCCGCCACATGTCCCGGCAGCTCGTCGAGCTCGGCCTTCCGGACGGTGGGGTGGCCTACGTCACCGATCGCCAGGGGCAGGTGCTCGCCGGGACCGACCTCTCGCCGGGAGCCATCCCCGCGCCTGCGCTGCTCGCCCCCCTCCTCGCCCAGCCCGACGCCCCGGAGGAGCTCGACGGGCCCGACGGCGTCCGGCGGCTCTACGCCTTCGAGGCGGTGGCCGGCCCCGATGGCATCCCCGCCTTCCGGGTGGCGGTGGGGGTCCCGGTCTCGAAGGCCCTCGGGCCGGCCAACCGGATCCTGCGCCGGACCTTGATCCTCTACGTGCTCCTCGCCCTGGCCGCCTTCGGCGCCGCCGCGGTCGCCGGTCACCTCCTCCTCACCCGCCGCATCGAGCGGGTGATCGCGGCCGCGCGGCGCCTCTCCCTCGGCGATTACGCCGCCCGCACCGGACTCGACCGGACCGGAGGGGAGCTGGGGGTGCTGGCCGGCGCCTTCGACGAGATGGCGGCCTCGCTCGATGGGCTGACCCGGCAGCACCGGCTGGTGCTGGAGAGCGCGGCCGACGGCATCCTCGGCATCGACCGCGCGCACCGGATCACCTTCGCCAACCCGGTCGCCGAGCGGCTCCTCGGGGTGCCGCCCGGGGGCGCCCTGGGCCGGCTCCTCCACGATTACCTCCCCGGCTGCGCGGAGCGCTGTCCCGCCTGTGCGGCGATGGACGGCGGGGCGCCGCCGCCGGGCGACGTGCGGGTGGTGCGGGAGGACGGCAGCTCGTTCCCGGCCGAGTGCGTGGCCGCGCCGGCCCGCGAGCAGGGGCGCGTGGTGGGCGCGGTGGTCGGGCTGAAGGACGTGGCCGAGCGCCGCCGGCTCGAGGTGGAGCTCCGCCAGGCGCAGAAGATGGAGGCGGTGGGGCAGCTGGCGGGAGGGATCGCCCACGACTTCAACAACCTGCTCACCGCCATCCTGGCCGGCGGCGAGCTGGCCCGCGAGGCGCTCGACGGCCACCCGGCCCGGGCGGACGTCGAGGAGATCGTCGCCGCCGCCCGGCGCGGCGCGGCGCTCACCCGCCGGGTGCTGGCCTTCAGCCGGCGGAGCGCGGCGGAGACCCGGGTGTTCGACGTCTCCGAGATGGTCCTCGCCGCGGAGAAGCTCCTCCGGCGCCTGCTCGGGGAGCAGGTGGAGATCACCGCCGAGGTGGAGCCCCGCTGCTTCGTCCGGGCCGACCCCGCCCTCCTCGAGCAGGCGGTGGTCAACCTCGCCCTGAACGCCCGCGACGCCATGCCCCGCGGCGGACGCCTCGAGATCCGCGTGCGCCGGTCGCCCCCCGGCGCGGCCCGCGATCCCGGCCTGCCCGCCGGCCCGCTGGTGGAGCTGGAGGTGGCCGACACCGGCGTGGGGATGGACGAGGCCACCCGGGCGCGCATCTTCGAGCCCTTCTTCACCACCAAGCCGGACGGCAAGGGGACCGGCCTCGGGCTCTCCACCGTCTACGCCGCCGTGCGGCAGGCCGGGGGCCTGGTCCGGGTGGAGAGCGCCCCCGGGCGCGGGACCACCTTCCGGCTCCACCTCCCGGCTCAGCCGGAGCCGGATCTCCGGGAGGTCGGGGCGACCGCGCCCGGGCCCTCGCGCCGGGGGAGCGAGGCCGTCCTCCTCGTCGAGGACGACCCCGCCGTCCGCCTCCTCGCCCGGCGCGCGCTCGCCTCCGCCGGCTACGACGTGACCGAGGCCGACCGCCCCTCGGCGGCGCTCGAGGCGCTGCAGGCGCGGGGCCGGCCGGTGGACCTGCTCGTCACCGACGTGATCCTGCCCGAATTCAGCGGCGCCGAGCTGGCCGCCGCGCTCGGCGCCCGTCAGCCCGGCCTCCGGGTGCTCTACCTGTCCGGCTACGCCGCCGGCCACCTCCGGGAGGTGGAGGCGGGGAAGCTCCTC
>DATKAL010000460.1:0-18652 GCA_035498135.1 Anaeromyxobacter sp. | reverse complement strand
GGCGCTGCCCGGGGATCGCGGATGCCGCCCAGCACCGTGGCCGCCGCCTGCCGCAGATCCGGATCCGGCCCGTCGAGCCGCTGGAGGAGCGCGGGGAGCGCCGGCGCGCCGATCCGCTCGAGCGCCGCCGCGGCGGCGTCGCGCGCGCCGATGGTGGGGCCGGCGAGCATCTCCGCCAGGCGGTCCAGGGCGGTGGCCGGGTCGCGGAGCCCGGCCAGCCTGTCGACCGCCGCCGACCGGACGCGCCAGCTCGCGTCGGCGAGCAGCTCCAGCAGCACGCCGAGGTCGGCGGGATCGGTCCCGTCCAGCTCCGTCACCGCCCGGTAGCGGACCTCCTCCTCGGGGGCGCGGGCCCGGGCGCGCCGCGCCTCGACGCTGGAGAGCCTGCCGGTCATGCCTGCCTCGACGCCTCCGCCTGCGCCCGCGCCGCCTCGGCCTCGCCGGGCTGCGCCGGATCGAGGAGCGCCTTGACGTTCAGGAGGAGCCGCAGGCGGGACGACCCTCCCCCGCGCCGGCCGCTCGCCGCCACGCCGTCGCCGCCGCACACCCCGAGGAAGAACCGGGGCCCGCCCTCGCCCACCAGGGCGGGCGCGGGGCGGATCTCGCCGCGCCGCAGCCGGAGCACCTCGCAGACCTCGTCCACCACCAGGCCGATCCGGCGCCCGGCCACGATCACGATCAGGTAGCGCGTCTTCCGGCCGGGGGCGCCGGCCGGCTGGCCGAAGCGCTTGCGCACGTCCACCACCGGGATCACCTCGCCCCGCAGGCGGATCACCCCCTCCACGAAGCGGGGGGCGCGGGGGACCCGGGTCACCTCCACCGGGTTGATGATCTCCCGGACCCGCATGATGTCGATGGCGTAGTCCTCGCCGGCGATCCGGAAGGTGCAGAGCTGGACCAGGTCGGCCTCGGCCCGGGAGGCGGCGCGCACGGCGGTCACGGGGCCCCCCCGGCGCGCCGCGGCGAGGGCGCGGGCCGGAGCAGCGCCTCCAGGTCCAGGACCGTGAACAGCCGCTCGCGCTCGCGCCCGATGCCCGCCAGGCACTCGGCGCTGGCGCCGCCGATCCCCTGGGGGCAGGGCTCGATCGAGCCCGGGCGGAGCCGGACCACGCTCGAGACCGCGTCCACCAGGAGGCCGCTGTTCCCCTCCCCGCAGTCCACGATCACCACCCGGCCCGCCTCCGGGCCGCCGGGGGCCGGGGGAAGCCCGAGCCGGCGCCGGGGATCGAACACCGCCACCACCTCGCCCCGGACCGTGACCACCCCGAGGACCACCGCGGGGGCGCGAGGGACCTCGGTGATGAGGGGCGCCTTCATCACCTCGCGCACCTGCTCGATGGGGACCGCGTACTCCTCCGCCCCGAGCTTGAACGTCAGGTACTCCTCGAGGGCGATCGGCTCCTCGGGCGCCACCGGCTCGGGGATCGCGCTCCCGAGGTGCGGCAGCTCCGGGGCCTCCTCGTCCGGCTGGTAGAAGAACTCGTCCAGGCCGGCGGCGCGGGGCGCCCCGCGCTCGGGGACGGGCGCGGGCGGCGGGAGCACGGGCTCCGCAGGCTCGGGCGCGGCGACGGGGGGCTCGGGCTCCGGGGCCCGCGGAGAGGCCGGCTGGGGCGCGAGCGGGACCGGCGGCGCACCGGAGCCGGGGCGCCAGGTGGTGAACCTCCCGTCGCCGCCGGGCGGGTCGGGCTGCATCCGCGGGGCCGGCGCGGGGGGAGCGCCCTCCGCCCGGGAGGGCGCGGCCGGCGAGACCGGAGCCGCCGCGGGCGTGGCGGCCGGGTCGCCCGGAGCCGGCCGAGGCTCGGGCGCACGGGGCGCCGGGGCGTCGCCGCCCTTCCCCGCCCGCTCCTTCGCCTTCTTCCGGATCTCCAGGAAGTCCATCCCGGCCCGAGTCTACCCTTACCGGGCGCCCCCCAGGTAGGCCGCCAGGTCGGCGGCGGCGGCCTCGACCACCTCCGCCGATATGGTCGCCAGGTCGCGGGCGAACCCCTCGAGCAGCGCGTTGGCCGCCACCTGGTTGACGCGCCGGGGCACGCCGCCCGAGTGCCGGTGGACCGCCTCGACCGCCGCCGGCTCGAAGAGCGGCGCGTCCCGCCCGGCCACCCGGAGCCGGTGCGCCAGGTACCCCTCGATCTCGCCCCGGTCCAGCGCCCCCACGTGGTAGGCGACCCCCACCCGCTGGGCGAAGGCCTCGCCGCCCTTGGCGCGCAGCCGCTCGCGCAGCTCGGGCTGGCCGATCAGCACGAGCCCGATGAGCGCCCGGTCGTCCGCGGCCAGGTTGGTGAGGAGCCGGAGCTCGTCGAAGGCGGAGCGCCCGGCGAGGAGCTGGGCCTCGTCGACCACCACCACCGCGAACCGCCCCTCGGCGTCGAGCCGGGCCACGTGCTCGGCCAGGGCGGAGAAGGCGTCCGCCTTGCGCCGGGAGGCGGGCAGGCCGAAGCCCTCGGCGATCGCCCCGAGGAGCTGGGCGGCGGGGAGGGCCGGGTTCACCACGAAGCTGAACCGGCACCGCTCGGCGAAGGCGTCCACCAGGGCGCGGGAGAGCGTCGTCTTGCCCGCCCCCACCTCGCCGGTGAGGACCGCCACCTCCCGCTCCTCCAGGGCATGCGAGAGCCGGGCGAGCGCCTCCGCGTGCTGGCGCGAGGGGTAGAGGAAGGCCGGGTCGGGCGTCTTGGAGAAGGGCTTCTGCCGGAGACCGAAGTGGTCGAGGTACATCCGCCGGCCCCGGCCTCACGCCCGCGAGGGAAGCACGGCCGGATCGGCGCCCGCCGACAGGCCGTCTCCCGAGACCACGTCCTCGATGATCGCCCCGACGTCGAGGACCAGCACGGTCCGCCGGTTCCCCAGGTCGGTGGCCCCGGCGATGCCGCGGACCCCCCGCAGCGCCCGGCCGAGCTGCTTGACCACGATGTCCTGCTGCCCCACCAGGTCGTCCACCGCGATCCCGAGCCGCTCCTGGGCGAGCCCCACCACCACCACGAAGAACTCGGCCGGGGCCCGCTCCCCCCCGGGGTGGCCGAAGAACCGCCCCAGGCGCACGAGCGGCAGGGTCGAGCCGCGCAGCGAGATCACCTCCCGGGTGGAGAGGGTGCGCACGTCCCGGGCCTGGGCCTCGACGATCTCCAGCACGCTGTTGAGCGGGACCGCGTAGGTCCGGCCCACCACCGACACCACCAGGGCGCGGATGATGGCCAGGGTCACCGGGAGGGTGATCTCGAACCGGGTCCCCCGCCCCTTCTCCGTCTGCAGGTCGATGATCCCGGAGAGGGTGGCGATGTTGTTCTTCACCACGTCCATGCCCACGCCGCGCCCGGAGAGGCTGGTCACCTGCCGGGCGGTGGAGAACCCGGGGACGAAGATCAGGTTCATCACCTCGCGGCGGGCGAGGTCCTTGACCGCGTCGGCGGTGGCGAGCCCGCGGGAGATCGCCACCTCCCGGATCCGGTCCTCGTCCATCCCCGCCCCGTCGTCCTCGACCACGATCAGGACGTGGTTCCCCTTCTGCGCGGCCGCCAGGCGCACCTGCCCGGCGGCCGGCTTCCCGGCCCGGCCACGGACCTCCGGCGCCTCGATCCCGTGGTCGATGGCGTTGCGGATCAGGTGCATGAGCGGGTCCGAGAGCTCCTCGACGATGAGCTTGTCCAGCTCGACGTCTCCCCCGGACACCTGGAAGTCGATCTCCTTCCCCACCTCGCGCGCGATCTTGCGGACCATCCGGGCGAGCTTGTCGAAGATCTGCTCGAGGGGCACCATCCGGACCTCGAGGATGCCCGCCTGCAGCTCGTCGAGGCGGCGCTCCAGGGCGCGGTTGGCGCGGTGCATCTCCGACCCGAGCACCGGATCGCCCCCCTCGGCCTTGTAGCGCTCCGCCAGGGCGAGGAGGGTCGACTTCACCAGCACCAGCTCGCCCACCACGGTCATGAGCCGATCGAGCTTGTGGATGTTGACCCGGACCGCCTGGGAGGCGGAGCGGAGCGAGGCGGTGTCCTCGCCGGGAGGCTCGCCCACCGGCGAGAGCGCCGGGGCGCCCGCCTCCGGCGCCGGATCGGCCGAGCCGGCGAGCGGACCGGCCAGCGGGCCGGGCACGGTCGGGGGACGGGGCGCGGCGGCGGAGCGCGGCGCGGCGGCGCGGGCGGGGGCCGGACCGCTCGCCCGCACCGGCTCCACCACCGCGGCCGCCCCGGCCTCGTGCCGCACCGACTCGATCGGCTCCTTCGAGGCGAAGAGCATCTCGAAGGCGATGCTCTGGGGGTCCCGCGCGTCGGCCGAGGGGAGGGTCGACACCACCTCGCCCACCTGCTTCAGGCGGGCGTTCAGGGCGGAGAGGTCGCGGTCGAAGCTCCCCAGCTCGAACCCGACCTTGACCCGGAAGAGGCCGAGCCCCTTCTCCAGATTGGCGCGCAGCCGGTGCTCCTCGTACTCGGTGAGGACGGCGCGCACCTCGGGGCCGAGCCCGGCGGCGTCGAGCGGATCGGCGGCGCCCACCGGGGCCTTCGCCTCGCCGGCGCGGAGCCGGTCGGCGAGGCGGGTGGCGAGCTCGGTGGTCTGGGGCGGGCTCCCGGCCGCCTCCTCGGAGATGATCCGGGAGAACACCTCGGGCGCCTCGAGGAGCAGATCGAGGGCGGGGCGATCGAGCGGGCGCCGGCCCATCCGGACGTCGTCGAGCAGGTCCTCCAGGGCGTGGGCGAGGCGCGCCATCCGCTCCACCCCGAACATCGAGGAGAGCCCCTTGAGCGAGTGCGCGCCGCGGAAGACCGCGTTCAGGAGATCGGGATCGGGCTCGCTGCCGTGGCCGCGATCGAGCCGCATCAGGTCGTGGCCGAGGACGTCGATCGTCTCCTGCGCCTCGGAGACGAAGTCGGCGAGCGCCTTCTGGGAGCGATCCGAGGCCATGAACGCGCGGCGGAGCCGGCCGCCGTCAGCGTATCACGGCGCCCACATGGGGCAAGGCGCGAGCCCGCGGCGGCATCTCCACGCGCGAGGGTGGCGCGACCACCTCCACCTCCACGCCCCCCGCCGTCCGCGCCGCCGCCAGCTCGCGCTGGAGGGCGCGCGCCTCGCCGAGCAGCACCTGCCGCCGCACCGGCCGGACCAGGCTCGCCTCCAGCCAGAGCCGGGAGGCGAGCGCCAGGTCGCCGTCGAGAGGCGGCATGGCGGTGGCGAAGGAGTCGTTCCCCGCCCGCCCCATCGCCTCGCAGGCCTGGCGCGAGGCCCGGAGGAAGGCGTCCGGGGGGAGGGGCACGGCGGCTGGCAGGCCGAAGCAGAAGACGCGCGGCGGGTGGATCCGCCCGCCGGAGGGGAGGAGCAGCGCCTCGTCCTCCGCGCCGCCGAACACCCCGGAGCGGATCGCCCGGGAGATGGCGCCGCAGAGCCGCCAGTCGGCGAACCCGGCGAACCCCTGGAGCGGCCGCTCCGGCCCGACGAAGACCGCGATGGCGTCGACGTCGAGGGCGTCGAGCGCCGGGAGCCCCAGGTCCGCCACCTCGATGGTCAGCGCCACGGCGAGCCTCCGCCCCTATCGTTCCGCGCGGCGGCGCTCGGCGGGGAGCCCGGAGGCCACCTTGTCGAGCACGCCGTTGACGAACGCGCCCGAGCTCTCCGACCCGTACTTCTTGCCGAGCTCGATCGCCTCGTTGATCGCCACCTTCACCGGCACGTCGGTCTGGAGCAGCTCGAAGACCGCCAGGCGGAGCACGTTCCGGTCCACCTTGGCCATCCGGTCGAGGCGCCAGTTGGTGGAGACGCGCTCGATGGTCTCGTCGATCTCCCGCCGGTGGGTGGCCACCCCGTGCACCAGCCCCTCGGCCAGCTCCATCACCTCGCGCTCCACCGGCTCGAAGCTGCGCCAGAAGCGGGAGAGGGCCTCCTCGATCCCCTCGGCGGCCACGTCGATCTGGTAGAGCGCCTGGAGGGCGCGCTCGCGGGCCTTGGTCCGGCGGGCGGTCACCGGATCACTCCGCCCGCCGCGCCGGCATCCGCCCGAGCTCGCGGAGCAGGTTGGCCTGCTCGATGGCGGCGGCGGCCGCCTCGGCTCCCTTGTTGCCCGCCTTGACGCCCGCGCGCTCGAGGGCCTGCTCCATGGTGTCGCAGGTGAGGATCCCCATCGACACGGCGCAGCCCGCCTCCATCGCCACCTGGGCCACGCCCTTGGTGGCCTCCGCCGCCACGTACTCGAAGTGCGGGGTGCCGCCGCGGATCACCGCCCCGAGCGCCACCACCAGGTCGTAGCGGCCGCTCGCCGCCACCCGCCGGAGCACGGCGGACAGCTCGAAGGTCCCCGGGCAGCGGAACACGTCGACGTCCTGGTCGCGCACCCCGTGGCGGCGGAGGGCGTCGGCGGCGCCCTGGAGCAGCTGCTCGGTCACCAGCGCGTTGAAGCGCGCCACCACCAGCCCCGCCTTGAGCCCGGTCGCGACCAGCGATCCCTCGTACACGTTCATCTCGCCTTCCCTCCCTTGGCCCGCACCGGCGACCGCGCCGCCACGCCCTTGCGCCCCGAGCGGGCCGGGGAGCGGGCGGCGCGCCGCGCCGGCGCGGGCTCGAGCGTGAGCAGGTGGCCGAGCTTGTCCCGCTTGGTGATGAGGTAGGCCCGGTTGCGCCGCGTGGGCGCCATCTCGATGGGGACCCGCTCCACCACCTCGAGCCCGTAGCCCTCGAGCCCGATGATCTTCTTGGGGTTGTTGGTGAGGAGGCGCATCCTCCGCACCCCGAGGTCGCGCAGGATCTGGGCCCCGATCCCGTAGTCGCGCAGGTCCGGCTTGAAGCCGAGCCGGACGTTGGCCTCCGCGGTGTCGTACCCCTGGTCCTGGAGGTTGTAGGCCTTGAGCTTGTTGGCCAGGCCGATCCCCCTCCCCTCCTGGTCGAGGTAGAGGAGGACGCCCTTGCCCGCCCGCTCGATCTGCTCCAGGGCGGCGTGGAGCTGGGGGCCGCAGTCGCAGCGCTCGCTCCCGAAGACGTCGCCCGTCAGGCACTTCGAGTGGACGCGCACCAGCACCGCCTCCCCCTCGCGCCACTTGCCCTTGACCAGGGCCACGTGCTGGTGGCTGTCGACCTCGTTCTCGTAGGCCACCGCCCGGAACTGGCCGGAGACGGTGGGGAGCGGCGCCTCGGCGGCGCGCCGGACCAGGGTGTCCTTGAGCATGCGGTAGGCGATCAGGTCGGCCACCGAGACCAGCGGGAGGTCGTGGCCGCGGGAGAGCGTCTCCAGCTCAGGCATCCGGGCCATGGTCCCGTCGTCGTTCATCACCTCGCAGATGACGCCCGCCGGGGTGAGCCCGGCCAGCCGGGCCAGGTCGACCGAGCCCTCGGTCTGCCCGGCGCGCACCAGGACGCCGCCCCGCCGGGCGCGCAGCGGGAAGACGTGGCCGGGGCGGGCCAGGTCCTCGGGGCGGGCGCCCGGGCGGACCGCGGTGAGGATGGTGTGGGCGCGATCGCGGGCGCTGATGCCGGTGGTGACCCCCTCGCGCGCCTCGATCGAGACGGTGAAGGCGGTGCCGAAGCCGGAGGTGTTCCCGCCCTCGTCCACCATCAGTGGGAGCCGGAGCTGGCGGACCCGCTCCTCGGTGAGGGAGAGGCAGATGAGCCCCCGCCCGTAGCGGGCCATGAAGTTCACCGCCGCCGGGGTGACCTTCTCGGCCGCCATGCAGAGGTCGCCCTCGTTCTCGCGGTCCTCGTCGTCGGTGAGGATCACCATCCGACCGGCCCTGAGGGCGGCCAGGGCGCGCTCGACCCGCTCCACCGCGTGCCCGTGGTCCTTCACCGCCGCTCCTCCGGACCGTAGCCCCAGCGCGCCAGCTCGGCCGCCCCTGGGCCGGCCAGCTCGTGCAGGCGGGCGACGTGCCGGGCGACGACGTCGGCCTCGAGGTTGACCCGCGTCCCCGGCCCGGCCTCGCCGAGCGTGGTGCGCGAGAGGGTCTCCGGGATGAGCGCCACCTCGAACCGGTCCCGGCCCGCCGCCGCCACGGTGAGCGAGACCCCGTCCACCGCGATCGAGCCCTTCTCCGCCACCAGCGGGGCGATCGCGGCCGGGAGCGAGATCGTGAGCCGGGCCCCCTGCCCCTCCGGGATCCGGCGGAGCACCTCGCCCACGCCGTCGACGTGCCCCTGCACCAGGTGCCCGCCGAGCCGGTCCCCGAGGGCGAGGGCCCGCTCGAGGTTCACCCGGCTCCCCGGGCGCCACGTCCCGAGGGTGGTGCGGGCGAGCGTCTCCGGCACGGCGTCGAAGGCGACCAGGCCCCCGCCCCGCTCCACCACCGTCAGGCAGGCGCCCGAGCAGGCCACGCTCTCGCCGAGGGCGAGGGCGTCGACCTCCAGCCGCCCCGGGCGGAGGACCAGGCGAGCCCCTCCCTGCCGCGGGGAGACGCGCTCCACCACTCCGATATCGGAGACCAGGCCGGTGAACATCCGCGCGGAATCCTAGCCTCGTCCGGGGTTTTTGGCCAACGCGCGGCGGGGCGAGCGGCGCTCGCAGGAGCGCGCCGGGACGCCCGTCAGCAGCACGTCCTCGCCCACCCGCTCGACCTGGAGCTCGTCGAGCCGGAGCGCCTCCGCCATGCGCGCCGGGCCGGGCGCGGCGTAGAGCGGGAGGCCGCCGGCGCCGGCGAGCTTCGGGGCGACGAACACCGCCACCCGGTCCACCAGGCCGTCCTCGAGGAAGCGGGTGAAGACCCGGGCGCCGCCCTCCACCAGGAGGTGGGTGACCCCCCGCGCGGCGAGCTTGTCGAGCAGGTCGCGGAGGTCGACGCCGTCCTTCCCTCGCCGGCACCGCAGGAGCTCGACCCCGGCCGGGAGGCGCCGCGTCCGCGGCGAGGCGTGGGCCAGCAGCGTCGGCGCCGGCGAGCGGGGGTGGAGGAGGCGGAGGCGGCCCGGGAGGGAGAGGTCGGTGTCGAGCACCACCCGCACCGGATCCCGCCCGCGGCCGGCCGGGAGGCGGGTGGTGAGGAGCGGATCGTCGGCGCGGGCCGTGCCCGCCCCCACCAGGACGGCGTCCACCCGGTCGCGCAGGCGGTGGACCCAGGCGCGCGCGGCCTCGCCCGTGACCCAGCGCGAGTCGCCGGTCCGGGTGGCGAGCCGGCCGTCGAGGGTGACCGCCGCCTTGAGGGTCACGTAGGGGCGGCGCTCGGTGATGAAGGTGAACCAGTGGGCGTTGAGGCGGTCGCACTCCTCCGCCAGCACCCCCTCGACCACCACCACCCCGCGCCGGGCGAGGCGGGCCACCCCCTTCCCGTTGACCAGCGGGTTCGGGTCGTGGGAGCCGACGAAGACGCGCCGCACGCCGGACGCCAGGATCGCCTCCGAGCAGGGCGGCGTGCGCCCCTGGTGATCGCAGGGCTCGAGGGTGGTGTAGAGGTCGGCTCCCCGGGCCCGCACCCCGGCGGCCCGGAGCGCCACCACCTCGGCGTGGGGACCGCCGGCGCGGGAGTGGTGCCCGCGGGCCAACACCCGGCCGCCCTTCACCAGGACCGCCCCCACGGCCGGGTTCGGGCTGGTGCGGCCGAGCCCCTTCGCCCCCTCGCGCAGGGCCAGGCGCATGAAGAACTCGGCCACCGCCCGATCGAAGAGGGCGGCGCCCGAGGTACGGCCCCGCCGCCGGGGAGCGGCCGCGGGCCGGCGGCGGCCGCGCGCCACGATCCGGGTCATCGGCCCTCGCCTCCGCCCCCGCCGATGCTCCCCTTGCGCGCCAGCCCCTGCAGCTCGGCCATGAACTCGCCCACGTCGCGGAAGGCCCGGTAGACCGAGGCGAACCGCACGTAGGCCACCTCGTCGAGGGTGCGCAGCCGCTGCATCACCGCCTCGCCGATCACGGTGGTGCGGATCTCCCGCTCGCCCAGGTCCTGGAGCTGGCGCTCCACCCCGGCCACCAGCCCCTCGATCTGCTCGGCCGAGATCGGCCGCTTCTGGCAGGCGGTGGCCACCCCCTCGACGATCTTGGCGCGATCGAAGGGCTCGCGGCGACCGTCCTTCTTCACCACCTGCGGGAGGACCTCCTCGATCCGCTCGTAGGTGGTGAAGCGGCCCTTGCAGCCCAGGCACTCCCGGCGCCGGCGCGTGACCAGCCCCTCCTGCGCCTCGCGCGAGTCGACGACCCGGTCCTGGAGGTGTCCGCAGTAGGGGCAGCGCATCCGATCACTGCCGGTCGGCGTACATCGGGAAGTGCGCGCAGAGGTCCTTCACCTCGGCCCGCACCTTGGCGAGGGCCTGCTCGTCCCCGGGGGCGTCGAGGGCCCGGCCGATCAGGCGGGCCACCAGGGTCATCTCGCGCGGGCCCATCCCCCGGGTGGTGAGGGCGGGCGTCCCCACCCGGATGCCGGAGGTGGTCATCGGCTTCTCCGGATCCCAGGGGATCATGTTCTTGTTGACGGTGATGCCGGCCTTCCCGAGGGCCTCCTCCGCCACCTTCCCGGTGAGCTTCTTCGGGCGGAGGTCGACGAGCATCAGGTGGTTGTCGGTGCCACCCGACACCAGCCGCAGGCCGGCCGCCTTGAGCCCCTCCGCCAGCACCTGGGCGTTCTCCACGATCCGGCGGGCGTAGGTCTTGAAGTCCGGCCGGAGGGCCTCGCCGAGGGCCACCGCCTTGGCGGCGATGACGTGCTCCAGCGGGCCGCCCTGGATGCCGGGGAAGATCTGAGAGTTGAGGGTCTTGGCGTGGGCCTCGCGGGCCAGGATCATGCCGCCGCGCGGGCCGCGCAGGGTCTTGTGGGTGGTGGTGGTGACGATCTCGGCGTAGGGCACCGGGGACGGGTGGCAGCCGGCCGCCACCAGCCCCGCGATGTGGGCCATGTCCACCACCACCGCCGCGCCGACCTCGCGGGCGATCTCGGCGAAGCGGGGGAAGTCGAGGGTGCGGGGGTAGGCGCTCGCCCCCACCACCAGGATCTTCGGGTGGTGCTCGCGGGCGAGGCGGGCCACCTCGTCCATGTCGATGGTCTCGTCGCCCTGGCGCAGGCCATAGGGGACGATCTTGAAGAGCTTGCCGGAGAAGTTGACCGGCGAGCCGTGGGTGAGGTGGCCGCCGAAGTTGAGGCTCATGGCGAGGAGCGTGTCGCCCGGCTGGGCGAGGGCGAAGTAGGCCGCCATGTTGGCCTGGGAGCCGGAGTGCGCCTGCACGTTGGCGTGCTCGGCGCCGAACAGCTGCTTCGCCCGGTCGATGGCGAGCTGCTCGACCTTGTCCACCACCTCGCAGCCGCCGTAGTACCGCTTGCCCGGGTACCCCTCGGCGTACTTGTTGGTGAGGGTCGAGCCGAGCGCCTCGAGCACCGCCGGCGAGACGAAGTTCTCGCTGGCGATGAGCTCGAGCCCCTCCGCCTGCCGCCGCGTCTCCTCGCGGACGAGCTTCTCGATCTCGGGATCCGCCTCGGCGAGGCGCTGGGTGGGCATCATCGTTCCGTCTCCTCGGGGCTCGTCGGAGGGGCGTACATATCGCGCCGAAACGCGTGAGGCAACGGGCGCCTGGCCGTCCGGGGGGCGGCGCGCTACCGCTCCAGGTCCATGATCTTCTGGACCCGCCGGGCGTGCCGGCCGCCCTCGAAGGGCGTCTCCAGGAAGGCCTTCACGATGGCGGCGCCCAGCCCCAGGCCCACCGAGCGCTCCCCCAGGCAGAGGACGTTGGCGTCGTTGTGCGCCCGGGCCATCCGGGCCTCGAACTCGCTCGAGCAGTGGGCGGCCCGGATCCCCTTCACCTTGTTGGCGGCCATCGACATCCCGATGCCCGTCCCGCACACCAGGATCCCGAGCCCCCGGCCGGCCGTCACCGCCTCGGCCACCCGCCGGGCGAGATCGGGGTAGTCGACGCTCTCCCCGGCCGCCGGGCCGAGGTCCTCCACCTCGCGCCCGAGGGCCTGCGCGGTCTTCACCGCCTCGCCGCGCAGCGCCAGCCCGGCATGGTCCGACCCCGCGATCACCCGGTCCGCCATCTCGTCCTCCTCCGCTCCGCGCCGGGGCACCCGGCCGGACGCCCTGCTCGCGCGGGGCGGGCATTGTTCCACATCCGGGGCGCCTCGACACCCGCCGCGCTCCCGGGCTGGGCCCGGGCCGCCGAGCTCGTGCAGGAGCGGGAGGGAGCGATCACGGTGGACCCGTCGACCGGGGCGGCGCTCGTCTCCTCGGCGATGGACGACCGGCGGCGCGGCCGGAGCGGACGCTCAGACCCGCTTGAACAGCACCACCGCGTTGGTACCGCCGAACCCGAACGAGTTCGAGATCGCCACGTCCACGCGCACCTCGCGGGCCGTGTTGGGGATCACGTCCAGGTCGCACTGCGGATCCTGGTCGTCCACGTTGATGGTGGGCGGCAGGACGCCCCGGGCGATGGCCAGGACGGTGATCACGCCCTCCGCCCCGCCGGCGGCGCCGAGCAGGTGGCCGACCATCGACTTGGTCGAGGAGACCATCAGCCCCTTCTTCGCGTGGTCGCCGAAGACCGCCTTGATCCCCTGGCACTCGGCGACGTCGCCCGCCGGGGTCGAGGTGCCGTGGGTGTTCACGTAGCCGACCTGCTCCGGATTCACGCCCGCGTCGCGGAGCGCCATCCGGACGGCGCGCGCCCCGCCCTCCCCGCCCTCGGAGGGCGAGGTGACGTGGTAGGCGTCGGCGCTCGCCCCGTAGCCGGCCAGCTCGGCGTAGATGCGGGCGCCGCGCCTGCGGGCGTGCTCGTACTCCTCCACCACCAGGATCCCGGCCCCCTCGCCGGCCACGAAGCCGTCGCGCCCCTTGTCGAAGGGGCGGCTCGCTTTCTCCGGCGCGTCGTTCCGCTCCGAGAGGGCGCGCGCGGCGCAGAACCCGCCCACCCCCAGCGAGGTGATGGTGGCCTCGCACCCGCCGGTCACCATCACGTCCGCCATCCCGCGCTCGATGATCATCATCGCGTCGCCGATGGAGTGGTTCCCGGTGGCGCAGGCGGAGACCGGGGAGTAGTTGGGCCCCTTCATCCCGTACCGCAGGCTGATCTGGCCGGGCGCCAGGTTGATGATGAGCGAGGGGATGAAGAAGGGGCCGATCTTCCGCACGCCCTTGGCGAGGAAGGTGCGGTGCTCCTCCTCGATCGTCCCCAGCCCCCCGATGCCGGCGCCGACGATGCAGCCGACGCGCTCCGGCTCCTCCTTCGCCATGTCGAGGCCCGAGTCCTTCACCGCCATGTCGGCGGCGGCGAGGGCGAACTGGATGAAGCGGTCGTTCCGCCGCGCCTCCTTCCGGTCCATGAACTGGGTGGGGTCGAAGCCCTTCACCTCCCCCGCGATCCGGGTGGGGAAGGTCGAGGCGTCGAAGAGGGTGATCGGCCCGATGCCGCTCCTCCCCGCCACCAGGGCGCTCCAAGACGGCTCGACCCCGATCCCGACGGGCGAGACCAGGCCCAGCCCGGTGACGACGACACGACGCCTGCTCATGTTCGCTCCTCGACGTGCTCGGCGTGCGGCGGGGGCGAGCGCCCCCGCCTCCCCGCGCCCGGGTCGGCCACGCTCCGCGGACCGACCGGGCCGGCGGGGCGCCTACTTCTTGTGCGTGGTGATGTAGTTCACCGCGTCCTGGACGGTCTTGATGTTCTCCGCCTCCTCGTCCGGGATCTCGACCTCGAACTCTTCCTCCATCGCCATCACGAGCTCGACGATGTCGAGGGAGTCCGCGCCCAGGTCCTCGATGAAGGACGAGGTCTGCTTGATCTCGTCCTCCCCGACGCCCAGCTGGTCCGCGATGATGTTCTTCACCTTCTGCTCGATCGTTGCCGACATGACTCCTCCTCCGTTGTGGGTTGTTGCGAAGCCGCAGGGAGTCCGCGGCTACATGTACATGCCACCGTTGACCCGCAGGGTCTCGCCCGTGACGTACGATGCCTGATCGCTGGCGAGGAAGGCCACCGCGTTCGCCACGTCCCGGGCGGTCCCGAGCCGCGCCAGGGGGATCATCTCCATCATCTTCTCCTTGGCCGCGGCCGGGAGCCCCGCGGTCATGTCCGTGTCGATGTAGCCGGGGGCGACCGCGTTGACGCGCACGTTCCGCGAGGCCAGCTCGCGGGCCACCGATCGGGTCAGCCCCTCCAGCCCCGCCTTGGTGGCGGCGTAGGCCGCCTGCCCGGCGTTGCCCATCTCCCCCACCACCGAGGTGAGGTTCACGATCGCGCCCCCGCGCTGCTTCATCATGGGGCGGGTGACGGCCCGGATCAGGTTGAAGGCGCCGGTGAGGTTCACCGCGATCTGGCGGTTCCAGTCCTCGTCCTTGAGCCGCATCACCAGCTGGTCCAGGGCGATGCCGGCGTTGTTCACCAGGACGTGCAGGCCTCCCAGCTCGGCCACGATCTGCTCCACCGCCGCGGCGCAGGCGGCGGGGTCGGCGACGTCGAAGCGGTAGAGCCGGGCCTGGGCGGCGCCCGCCTCCTTGCAGAGGGCGAGGGCCTCGTTGGCCGCCGCCTCGTTGCCCGCGTAGTTCAGGGCCACGCTCGCCCCGCCGCGCGCCAGCTCCACCGCGATGGCCCGCCCGATCCCGCGCGAGGCCCCGGTGACGAGGGCGGTCTTCCCCTTGAAGTCGAACATCCGGTCTCCCTAGGCCCCGAGCGCGGCCAGCGTCTTCTCCAGGCTCGCCCGATCCTGCACGTCGAAGGTCTCGACCGACTTGTCGATCCGCTTCACCAGCCCGCCCAGCACCTTGCCGGGGCCGACCTCCACCACCCGCGTGACGCCCAGGCGCACCAGCTCCTCGACGCACTCGATCCAGCGCACCGGGGCGGTCACCTGCTCCACCAGGAGCGGCACGATCCGGCCGGCGTCGGCGTTGGCCTTGGCCTCCACGTTGGTCACCACCGGCCGCGCCGGGGCGCGCCAGGCGATCCCGCGGAGCACCGGCTCGAGCCGGGCCCGCACCGGGGTCATCAGGGCGCAGTGGAAGGGGGCGGACACCGGGAGGGGGAGGACGCGCTTCGCCCCCGCCTCCTTGAGCTTCACCCCGGCCTTCTCGACCGCCCCGGCGGCGCCGGCGATCACCGTCTGGGCGGGCTCGTTGTAGTTCGCCGGCGAGACCACCTCGCCCGCCTCGGCCGCCACCGCCGCGCAGATCTCGCGCACCCGGGCCGGGTCGAGCCCGAGGACCGCGCTCATCGCCCCCTGGCCGGCCGGCACCGCCTCCTGCATGAACGTCCCGCGCGCCCGCACCGCCCGGGCCGCCTCGGCGGCGCCGCAGGCGCCGGCCGCCACCAGCGCCGAGTACTCGCCCAGGGAGTGGCCGGCGACGTAGTCGGGGACCACGCCGCGCTCCGCCAGCACCACCGCGGCGGCCACCGAGACCGTCAGGATCGAGGGCTGGGTGTTGGCGGTGAGCTTGAGCGCCGCCTCGGGCCCCTGGAAGCAGAGCTCGGAGAGCTTCTCGCCCAGGGCGGCGTCGACCTCGTCGAAGATGCCGCGGGCCTCGGGGAAGGCCTCGGCGAGGTCCTTCCCCATGCCGACGGCCTGGGAACCCTGGCCCGGGAACACGAACGCGAGCTTGCCCATCTCGGCGTCTCCTCTCCCGGCCCTACCAGCGCACCACGCTCGCGCCCCAGGCCATGCCGCCGCCGATCGCCATCATCAGGATGACGTCGCCCGGCTTGAACCAGCCGGCCCGGTTGGCCTCGTCGAGCGTCATGGGGACGCTGGCGGCGGAGGTGTTGCCGTACCTCTCCAGGTTCATCCAGCACTTGGACGCCGGGATCCCGAGCCGCTCCAGGGTGGCGTCGAGGATCCGCTTGTTGGCCTGGTGGGCGATCACCCAGGTGACGTCGCCGGGGACCAGCTTCTCCGCCGCGAGCACCTCGTGGCAGCTCTCCACCAGGGCCCGGACCGCGACCTTGTACACCTCGCGGCCGTTCATCTTCACGTAGTGGGACTTCTCCCGGACCACCTTCTCCGAGATCGGGTCGCGCGAGCCGCCGCCCGGCTGGAGGAGGATGGGCACCATCGAGCCGTCGGTGTGCAGGCGGGTGGTGAGGATCCCGCGGCTGGCGTCCGGCGACGGCTTGAGCACCATCGCCCCGGCGCCGTCGCCGAAGAGGATGCAGGTGTTCCGGTCGGTCCAGTCGGTGATCCGGGAGAGCGTGTCCGCCCCCACCACCAGGGCGTTCTTCACCGCCCCGCTGGAGACGAACCGGTCCGCCACCGCCATGGCGTAGAGCGAGCCGGCGCAGGCCGCCGAGACGTCGAAGGCGAAGGCCTTCTTGTTGCCCAGCTTCCCCTGGAGGACGGCGGCCCCCGAGGGGAACGGGTAGTCGGCGGTGATCGTCCCGACCACGATCGCCTCGACCTCCTCCGGCGCCAGGCCGGCGGCCTCGAGCGCGCGGCGGCAGGCGATCAGGGCGAGATCGCTGGTGGCCTGGTCCTCGGCGGCGACGTGGCGCTCCCGGATGCCGGTCCGCTCCACGATCCACTCGTCGCTCGTCTCCACGAGCCTCTCCAGGTCCTTGTTGGTCAGGACCTTGTCGGGCGCGTAGGAGCCGGTGCCGGCGATGATGGAGCGCATCTTCGGGTTCCTCGATCAGGCGTCGTGCGGCGCGACCCGCCGCGTGGGGTGGCCGTCCTCGGCCGGGGCGTCCGCCGCGGCCAGGAGGGCCGCGGTGGGGGCGACCGCCTCGGCGATCTCCCCGGTGAAGTGGGCCCGGGCGGCGTCGCGGGCGCGGCGGGCCGCGTTCTCGATGGCGAGGGCGTCGGAGCGCCCGTGGCTGATGAACCCGACGCCGTTCACGCCCAGGAGCGGGGCGCCGCCCACCTCGCGCCAGTCGAGCCGCCGCTTCATGCCGTCGAGGGCCGCCTTGGAGAGCAGGCCGCCGATCTTGGAGACGGTGGTGGAGTGGAGGGCGCGCTTCAGGTACTCGCCCACCACCCGGGCCGTCCCCTCCATGGTCTTCAGGGCGACGTTGCCGGTGAAGCCGTCGGTGACGATGACGTCGAACTCGCCGGTGAGGAGATCCCGCCCCTCGCAGTAGCCGACGAAGTGGAGGGGGGCCCGCCGGAGCGCGGCCGCGGCGGTCCGGGTGAGCTCGGTGCCCTTCGAGTCTTCCTCGCCGTTCGAGAGGACCGCCACCCGCGGGCGCGCCACGCCCAGCACGCGGCGGGCGTAGACCTCGCCCATCAGGGCGAACTGCACCAGGTGGGAGGGCTTGCAGTCGACCACCGCCCCCATGTCGAGCATGATGGGCGAGCCCTTGAGCGCCGGGAGCACCGTGACGATGGCGGGCCGCTCCACCCCCTCGGGCCGCCCGAGAACGAAGATCGCCCCCGCCATCACCGCGCCCGAGTTGCCGGCCGAGACCGCCGCGCAGGCCCGGCCGTCCCGGACCAGCTCGAAGCAGACGCGGATGGAGTTGTCCTTCTTCCGGCGCATCGCCTGGCCGGGGTGGTCGCTCATGTCGACCACCTCGGAGGCGTGGCGCACCTCGATCGGCAAGGCGTGGCCGGCCCGGTGGCGCGCGAGCTCCTCGCGCACCCGGGCCTCCGGCCCGACCAGCACGACCGGGATCCCCTTACGCGCTGCGTTAATGGCACCCTGCACGATCGCGCCGGGGGCGTGATCTCCCCCCATCGCATCCACGGCGACGGGCGCGAGCGTGCCGGGCATCGGCCTAGGTGGCCTCGGAGATCTGCTCGCCCTTGTACGTCCCGCAGGACGGGCAGGCGCGGTGCGGGAGCACGGGCTCCTTGCACTTGGGGCACTTCACGACGTTGAGCGGCTTGAGCTTGAAGTTCGCCGCCCGGCGGCGATTGCGCCGCATGCTGCTGGTCCTCTTCTTCGGAACGCCCACGGTTCCCTCTCTCTCTTCATCGCCGGCGCGGCCGCGCCGTCACTGGAGCTTCACGTTCTTGAGCCCCGCCCAGCGCGGGTCGGGGACGTGCCGATCGCAGCCGCACTCGCGATCGTTCAGGTTGGCCCCGCAGATGGGGCAGAGGCCCTTGCAGTCGTCCTTGCAGACCGGGTAGGCCGGCAGCGCGAGGAGGAGCTGCTCCCGGAGGATGGGATCGAGCTCGATCACCTTCCCGGCGTAGGCCTCCTCCTCGGCCTCCGCCGGCTCGAAGCTGCCCGCCACCGGCCGGCCGGCGGCGTCCTTCCCGGTCCGCGGATCGTCCACGTACTCGTCCGACGGAACCAGCGTCAACTCGAAATCCACCGGCACGGTCACCGAGACCGGCTCGAGGCAGCGCCCGCACGGGACGGTGAGGGGCGCCCGACCTCGGGCCCCTACCCGCACCCGCCGCTCGATCTTGTCGAGCGTCGCCTCCACGTGGGCCGGGCCTGCCGCCCGGTAGCCGGCGCGGTCGCCCGCGACGATCTCGTCGACCTGCTCGCGGGGCACGTCCCAGGTCCGGCGGAGTCCGGCCTCCTTGATTTCATCAATATTGACGCGCATTTATGCTGCGTTTCCAGGCCCAAAAAGGGCCTCATTATAGGGGTCGATCACGGGAAGTCAAGGCGCGCCTGGACGAAACGCTTGCCAGGCTCCAAGTCCTTGCATCCACAGGGATATGGCCCCAACCCGGGAGGGCCCGCCGGCCACCGTCACGGCCGGGACGTCTACCGCCCGCCTCGCCTCCGCCTAGGGCTTCACCAGGCCCCGGGCGACCGCGAGCAGGGCCGCCTCGGCCTTGGTCGAGACGTCCATCTTCTCGTAGATGCGCTTCACGTAGGTCTGGACCGTACCCTCGGC
>DATKAL010000459.1:0-9877 GCA_035498135.1 Anaeromyxobacter sp. | reverse complement strand
CCGCATCCCCAGCTCCTCTCCCTGCCAGACGAAGGGTGCCCCGGGGAGGGTGAGGAGGATGGCCGCCGCCGAGCGGAGCTTCGCCGCGTCGCCCTGGAGCTGGGTGGCGATCCGGATCTGGTCGTGGTTCGTGAGGAAGGGGGCGTCCACCGCACCCGGCGGGTAGGTGTGGAGCACGTCGGCCAGGGTGTCGGCGATCCGGCCCGCGCTCCCCGCCCGGACGCCGTCCAGGATCGCCTCGGCGAGCGGGAAGTCGAAGAGGGCGTCCAGCTCGTCCCCCTTCTCCCCGTAGTAGTCGGAGATGTCGAAGGTGTTGGACCAGACCTCGCCCACCAGCACCGCGTCCGGCCGGGCCGCCTTCACCGCCGCGGCGAACTCCTTCAGGAAGGCGTGCGTCTCCGGGTTCCCCGCCTGCCCGGGGCCGGGGCCGGTCTCGATCAGGTGGCGGATGGCGTCGAGCCGGAAGCCGTCCACCCCTCGCGAGAGCCAGAGGCGGGCGATCCGCTTCGCCTCCTCGCGCACCGCCGGGGTCCGGTAGTTGAGGTCCGGCATCCCGCCCTGGAAGATCCCGTAGTAGTAGGCGCCGTTCCGCTGGTGCCAGGTGTTCCGGGCCGGGTTCCACGGCTGGCTCCACCCCGGATCGTCGGGGCGCCAGACGTACCAGTCCCGGTGGGCCGAGGCGGGGGAGGAGGCCGAGTCGACGAACCAGGGGTGGCGGTTCGAGGTGTGGTTCAGCACCAGGTCCAGGATCACCTTGAGGCCGCGGCGATGGGCCTCCGCCACCAGCTTCTCGAGGTCGGCCACCGTGCCATAGTCGGGGTTCACCTGCTCGTAGTCGGTGGTGTCGTAGCCGTGGTAGCTCGGCGAGGCGAACACCGGCATGAGCCAGAGGGCGTCCACCCCCAGGGCCCGGGCGGGGTCGCACGAGGTCGGGGCGGGCGGGCAGCGGAGGTAGTCGAGCCGCTCGAGCAGGCCCGGCAGGTCCCCCTTCCCGTCGCCGTTCGAGTCCTGGAAGCTCCGGACGAACACCTCGTAGAAGACCGCCCCGTTCCACCAGGGGGCCGCGCCAGCGGGGGCGGCCGAGGGAGCGGCGGCGGGGGCCGGAGGGGGGCGGGCCGGGGCGGTGGCGCAGGCGGCCTGGAGGACCAGGGCGAGGGCGGTGAACGTTCGGCGCATGGCGACCGGACTCTAGCGCCCGCGACAACGCCGCGCCCGCCCACCCGGGCCGTGCGGCGCTATGCTCGCGGCACCATGGGCGCCAAGCTCACCCCCAAGCTGATCCTCGAAGGCACCCGGCTCACCCACAAGACCGACCTCGCCTTCGCCCTGAACGAGCACCCGCGCATCGTCGGTCCCCGGCGCTACCGCTACCACTCGCCGGTGGTGTCCGCGGAGTGGTGCGCCTTCACCGACGTCCCCTGGGGGCGGGGGCCCATCAACTACGCCAGCGCCGAGGAGGAGCGGCTGTCGACGGAGACCTTCGCCGCCTGGGCGCGCCTCTTCGAGCTCAACCGCTACTACTCCTGGATGGTCGATCGCTTCCACGTCTCGGCCCGCGTCTACCAGCGCCAGGCCCACGGCCGCGACCCGGACTTCTCCTGGCTCGATCCCCGCCTGCGGGCCATCGGCTTCCGCCACGTGCTCTGCGTGCGCCGGCCGGAGACCTTCGAGGCGGCGCGGGCCGAGCGCATCAAGGTGTCGGGGAAGCCCTCCCAGTACGACGACCTCGGCGCCTTCGTCCGCGAGCAGGACCTGTACCGGCGGCTGGTGGCCGAGTCGCGCCTCCCCTGGCTCGAGCTCGACGTCTCCGACGGCGACGTGGCCGGCGCGGCCGACCGGGTCGCAGACTGGCTCGAGGCGACCGGCGGGCTCTCGGCGCCCTGGGGGGTGTGACCGCGCCCGAGCACGGTGCGACTCGCGAGGCGGAAGCCGCTCGCGAGCCGCGGGCCATGGACTAGAGTGCAGCCTGGAGGTCACCGATGCGGATCGCGATCGTGGGGGCGGGCGGGGTGGGCGGGCTCCTCGGGGGGCTGCTGGCGCGCGCCGGGGAAGAGGTGGTGGTGCTGGCGCGCGGGTCGAGCCTGGAGGCGATCCGGAGCGGCGGGCTCCGGGTGGACTCTCCCCTCGGACGCTTCACGCAGCCCGTCGCGGCCGCCTCCGACGACCCGGCGGCGCTCGGGCCGGTCGACGCCGTGGTGGTGGCGGTGAAGGCCTGGCAGGTGGCGGAGGTGGCGCCCCGCCTCCGGCCGCTCCTCGCCCGCGGCGGCGTGGTGGTGCCCCTGCAGAACGGCGTCGAGGCGGCGGAGCGGCTCGCGGCGGCGCTCGGGGAGGAGCCGGTGGCGAACGGCCTGGTGGCGGTCCTCGCCTGGCTCGACGGGCCGGGGGTGATCCGCCACATCGGGAACCCGCCCCGGATCGCGCTCGGCGAGCGCGGGGCTCGCGGCCGGAGCCCCTCCCCGCGGCTCGAGGCCCTCGCCGCCGCCCTGGCGAAGGCGGGCTGCGAGGCGCGCGTGTCCGACGACATCGCCCGGGCGAGCTGGGAGAAGTACCTGCTCATCGAGCCCTGGGGCGCGCTCTCGGCGGCGGCCCGGGCGCCCATCGGGGTGGTCCGGTCCGTGCCCGAGACCCGCCGCCTGCTCGAGGGGGCGCTCGAGGAGCTCGCCGCGGTGGGGCGCGCCCGCGGGGTGGCGATCCCGGCCGACGCCGTCGCCCGGACGCTGGCCTTCGTCGACACCGTGACGCCCGAGGCCACCGCCTCGATGCAGCGGGACATCGGCGCCGGACGGCCCTCCGAGCTCGACGACCAGACCGGTGCCCTGGTGCGGCTCGCCCGCGCGGCGGGCGTCCCCGTCCCGATCCACGAGGCGCTTCTCGCCACGCTGCTCCCGCAGGAGGCCGCGGCGCGCGGTCGCATCGGCCGCTTCCAGCGCACGTGAGGAATCTCAGCAGTCGTTGACCTTCTCCACGGATCGCGAACCGGCCGATCCGCCTCGGGTTTTCGGGTGAGCCCGGCCGTCCATGGTGAGGTTCTCCGCACGGCCGGCCGCCGCCGAGGGGGCCAGATAGGCGAGATCGCTCGGTTCCTCGTCTGGCCCGGTGTTTGCCTTCCCATCCCTCAGGGCGAGCCGAAGGCGGCCCGTCCGCGCAGGGGAGAACGGCCATGACGCCCTTCATCGAGATCCTCGAGGCGGTGGGCTCCTTCGTCGTCGGCACCTTCGGCCGCTTCGGCCTCTTTTTTCTCGCCGGGCTCGTCCTCGTGGTCCCGGCGGTGGTGATCGGGATCGTCTGGAACGCGGTCCGGGCGCGCCGCCAGCACGCGGTCGAGCAGCGCGGCGGGCTGGCCTGGCGCCGCGGGGCCTACCACGCCCCGAACCACACCTGGCTCGCTCCCCGGCACCGGGGCGAGCTGGTGGTCGGCGTGGACGACCTGGCCCGGCGCATCCTCCCCTCGGTGACCGCGGTCGAGCTCCCCGCGCCCGGGATGCAGGTGCACCGGGGCGACCCGGTGGCGGTCCTCCGGGCCGGGGGCCGGACCGTGCGGCTCGGCGCGCCGGTGGACGGCACCGTGCTCCGCGTGAACCGCCGGGTGCGCCGCGATCCGTCGCTGGTGAAGCAGGAGCCCTACGGCCTCGGCTGGCTCTTCAGCATCGCCCCGACCGACGCGACCTACATGCGCTTCCCGCAGGACGCCGAGGCCGAGGGTTGGCTCGGCGCCGAGCAGGCCCGGCTCCGCCGGTTCGTCGAGGGCGAGCTGGGTCTCGCGGCCGCCGACGGCGGCGAGCTCGTGATCCCGCTCCCCTCGGCGCTGGGCGAGGAGGGCTGGAAGAAGGTGGTGTTCGCCTTCCTGCACGCGGCCTGAGCTGCGATGGGGAGGGGCGCAGCCCCCGTCGGACTAGATGTTGTCCCAGCCGTACTTCCCCGCCTCGAGGACCTGGGTCGCGATCGCCTTCACGGCCGCGTCCTCGTTCTCCTCGAGCCCCGCCAGGCCGGCCTCGATCCGGGCCCGCGCCTGCCGGGCGAAGGCGCGGAGGATCTCCCGCTCCGTCGCCGCCGCCGCCTCGCCGTGGTCCTCGATCCGGGTCGAGACCCGGGCCAGCACGCAGGTGAGGGCGAAGAGGTCGATCATCGCGTCGGCCAGCCGGCGGGTGGCGAGCTGCTCCTCGACGATCTTCTTCCCGTACCGCCGCAGGGCCCGGTCGGCCGCCAGCGCCAGGGCGGTGGCGCAGGCCTCGTGCGCCGCCGCCTCCTCCGCCAGCGACGGGTGGAGCAGGGTCCAGCGCCCCTTCCGCCGCCGGAGCCCGGTGGCGAGCGAGGCGCGGCGCCGGGCGTAGTCGGAGAGGACGCCGAAGCCCTTGATGGGGTCGGCGAGGACGCCCCGCATCGACACCGCCACGTCGGCCAGCTCCTCCCCCAGGTCGTTCACCGCGGTGAGGGCGATGAAGAGCCGGAGGATCTCGTTCGTCCCCTCGAAGATCCGGTTGATGCGGCTGTCCCGCATCACCCGCTCGTAGGGCAGCTCCCGCATGTAGCCGCCCCCCCCGGCGATCTGGAGCGCCTCGTCGGCGCTCCGCCAGAGCGCCTCGGTGGCGAGCACCTTGGAGATGGCCGCCTCGACCGCGGTCTCCTCGAGGCCCCGGTCGACCAGCCCGGCCACCATGTTGACCACGCTCTCGCTCACGTAGCAGTCGATCACCATCTGCCCGATCTTCTGCTGGACGAGGCCGAAGCCGGCGATGGGCCGCCCGAACTGCACCCGCTGGCGGGCCTGGGCGACCGAGAGCTCGATGAGCCGCTTCATCCCGCCCACCGAGCCGCCCCCCAGCCCGGTCCGGCCGGCGTTCAGGATCCGCATCGCCACCTTGAAGCCCTTGCCCACCTCGCCGAGGACGTTGCGGGCCGGGACGCGGACGTCCTCCAGGACCACCGAGGTGGTCGAGGAGGCCCGGATCCCCATCTTGTCCTCGTGCGGGCCGGTCGAGACCCCGGGCAGGTCGCGGGTGACGACGAAGGCGGTGATGTGGCCGCGCCCCTCGAGCGAGGTCTTCGCGAAGACGGTGAAGAGGTCGGCGATCCCGCCGTTGGTGATCCAGAGCTTCTCGCCGTTCAGGACGAAGTCGTCCCCGTCGCGCACCGCGGTGGTCCGGATCCCGGCCGCGTCCGAGCCAGCGCCCGGCTCGGTGAGGCAGAAGGCGGCGATGAGCTCGCCGGTGGCGAGGCGCGGCAGCCAGCGCGCCTTCTGCTCCTCGGTGCCGAAGAGGAGCAGGCCGCGCATCCCGATGGAGCTGTGCGCCCCCACGGTGAGGGCGGTGGAGGCGTCGTGGCGCCCGATCTCCTGGAGGACGCGGGCGTAGGCGGTGGCGCCGAGCCCCAGGCCGCCGTGCCGTTCGGGGATCACCAGGCCGAAGAGCCCCGCCTCGCGCAGCTCCTGGAGGAAGGCGGGAGGCAGCTCCCCCTTGGCGTCCCAGGCGCGGAAGTCGGCCGCCCGGGGAGCGAGCATCGCCCGGAGGGTCTGCAGGATGGCGTGCAGCGTCTCCTTCTCGGCGACCCGCGGCTCCGGGAAGGGGATGACGATCTCCTCCTCGATGTCCCCGAGCGCCAGCGAGCGCATGAAGCTCGCCGTCTTCTTGTCGATCATGGAAGACCTCTCGCCCCACCCCTGGTATTGAGGCGCGAATCATAACGCAGCGCAGCATGGACGGGAACGGCTCCCCGGGCGAGGAGGAGCGCCGTGCGGAAAAGATCATGCGGTGCGCGATCTTGACTGCCTTGGGTCACAGGGCGCGACCGGCGGCCGCGCCCCTCAGCGGGGAGCGGTGTACAGGTCGATGATCCGGTCGAGCGCCCGGCGGCAGACCGCGCAGAAGGGCACCGCGTCGCGGGTGAACATGATGCAGTCCATCTGCGGCCGGTAGAAGCCGGTCGCCTCGTAATTCGCCCCCTCGAAGGCGCCGACCGCCCTGGCGTAGGGCGCCTTGCCGAGCAGCGCCGTCTCCTCCTGCTGCTGGGCGACGAAGAGGGCGTCCATCTCCGCCTCCGGCCGGTTCTCCGCCCGGATGCGCTTGCGCTTGTCCTGGAACTCCTTCGCACGCTTGGTGAACGCGTCCTTGGGCCAGGGGGTGGGGAGCGGCGTGCCGGCGGCGACGAGGTCGGCCCACTTCGACGCCTTCGGATCGGCGGTGACGTTCGGCTCCCAGGGCTCGGGGCGCCCCTGCGCCGGGAGGTAGGCGCTCTCGGAGGTGAAGTACTCGTCGGCCAGGGCGGCGAGGTGGTGGCCGAGCTCGTGGACGAAGATGTAGCCGGACCAGCGGCTGTCGGCGGCCACCGTGGCGTAGAGGTTGAAGATCCCGCCGCCGCCGTACGTGTCGCCGTTCACCAGGATGGCGAGCGCGTCGTAGGGGGCGAAGGAGGCGACGTCGCGCAGGGAGCGGTTCTCGAAGGAGAGCACGTACCGCTCCGAGCCGAAGGCGTCGTAGGTGGCCCCGATCCGGCTCCGGCGGTGCTGGCCGGTGAGGGGGCGGGAGACGCCCCGCTCCTCGGAGGGCGGGCAGAGCCCCCAGACGTTGAAGTCCGAGCGGCGCGAGCGGAACGGCTCCTGCTCGAAGAGGATCCCCACCAGCCGCCGCGCGTCCTGCTCGAACTTCCCCCGCTCCGCCTCGGTGTAGCCGTCGCCGAGGAGGAGGAGGTCGAGCTTCTGGGCCGGGTCGCCGCTCCGGAGGAGCTCGATCACCGGGCCGGGCGAGGGCGGCCGGGAGGTGTCCACCACCCGGTCGTGCGGGTCGACCACGGTGGCGAAGACCTCGTGGAAGCCTCCCTCGCCGCGCTTGCGCACCACCACCTGGACCGGCCGCTCCGGGGCCGGGAAGCGCAGGGACTCGGAGAAGGTCCGGGTCGCCTTGCGCGCCTCGTCGGTGGTCTCCCACTCCCCGAAGAGCGAGGCGTAGCCGCGCGAGTAGAGGACCCGGTTCGTGGCCAGGTCCCGGACCTCGAACAGGTACTTCCCGAGGTTGGTGTCGTCGATGGGCCGGGCCGGGTTCCCGGGGAAGGGGAGCGGCTCGAGCACCAGGCGGTCCACGGCGAAGCGCTCCTCCGCGGCCGTGCCGGTGTGGAAGAGGTCGACGCGGAAGGTGCGCGGGGGCGAGGCGGGCAGGGCGCCGGCGGGCGCGGCGGCCAGGGCCAGGGCGGCGGCGAGGGCGAGCATGCCCGGGAGTGTAGCCCGCCCGGCCTTGCCCCGGGTCCGCCGCGCGATTAGGCGTGTGCCTCGCACCCGCGATCCGGAGCCCCCATGCGATCCCTCCCCGCCCTCGCCCTCGCCGCCCTCCTCCTCCCCGGGTCCGCCCACCCCGCCGACCGGCCCGTCCTCCGCGTGACCGCCATCCCGGACGAGGCCCCCACCGAGCTGGTGAGGAAGTTCGAGCCGCTCGGGGCCTACCTCTCGAGGCGGCTCGGCGTGGAGGTGAAGTTCGTGCCGGTCACCGACTACCCGGCGGTGGTCGAGGGGCTGGCGGGCGGCCACGTCGACCTGGCCTGGCTGGGCGGCTTCACCTTCGTCCAGACGCGCCTGCGGACGAAGACGGCGGTCCCTTTGGTGCAGCGGGCCGAGGACGCCCACTTCCACTCCAAGTTCATCACCCGTGCGGGCTCGGGGATCACCCGCCTCCAGGACCTCAAGGGGAAGACCTTCGCCTTCGGGAGCGTCTCCTCCACCTCCGGCCACCTCATGCCCCGCTTCTACCTGGAGCAGGCCGGGATCGTCCCGGAGCGCGACCTGGCCCGGTTCGCCTTCTCCGGGACGCACGACGCCACCGCCAAGTGGGTCGAGGCGGGGAAGGTGGACGCCGGGGCGCTCAACGAGTCGGTCTGGCAGAAGCTCGTGGAGGAGAAGAAGGTCGACCCCGCCAAGGTGGTGGTGTTCGCCACCACCCCGGATTTCTACGACTACAACTGGACGGTGCGCGGGGACCTCGCCCCGGCGCTGCGCGAGGGGATCAAGGCCGCCTTCCTCGCCCTCGACCCGGCCGACCCCGAGCAGAAGAAGATCCTCGACCTCCAGCGCGCCAGCCGCTACGTGGAGACCCGGCCCGAGAACTACGCCGGGATCGAGGCCGCCGCCCGCAGCGCCGGCCTGGTGAAGGACTGAGCGCCGCCGCGGACGAGCCGCCCCCGGAGCCAGCCGCTCCCGGCGTCGGCGAGGAGCACCAGCGCGAGGAGGGCGAGGACCAGCGTGGCCGCGCGGTGCCACTGGAAGAGGGAGAGCGCCACGTACAGGTCCCGCCCGAGCCCGCCCGCCCCCACCACCCCGAGCACCGCGGCGGCGCGGACGTTCACCTCGAACCGGTAGAGCGTGTAGGAGAGGAGCTGGGGGAGCGCCTGGGGGAGGACGCCCAGGGCGACCGCCGCCCCGCGGGTCGCGCCCCCCGCCCGCAGCGCCAGCACCGGCCCGGCGGGGACCTCCTCGAGCGCCTCGGCGTAGAGGCGGCCCAGGACACCGGCGGTGTGCACCCCCAGGGCGAGCGCCCCGGCGAAGGGGCCGAGCCCCACCGCGAAGGTGAAGAGCAGGGCCCAGAGCAGCTCGGGGAGCGAGCGGCCCAGGGCGAGCGCCGCCCGTGCCAGGATCGCCACCGCCCGCCGGACCGCGGCGGCGAAGGGCGGCTCGGGCGCGCCGTCGACCGTCCCGAGCCGGGCCGCCGCCAGGGCCCCGAGGACGAGCCCGCCCCCGGCCGCCAGGAAGGTGCCGAGCACGCTCACCGCCAGGGTCTCGCCGGCGGCGGGGAGGAGGCCGCGGAGGAGGGCCGGCGAGAGCTCCGGCGGCCAGAGCCGCCGGGCGAACTCGCCCATCCCGGCCAGGGCCTCGCCGGAGAGGAGCGCCGACGGGGAGAGCTCGAGCAGGCGCGCCGAGGCGAGGGCGAGCGCGGCGCCGCCGGCCAGGAGGGCGGCCCAGCGCGCCAGGCCGGCGGCCGAGGTCGGGAAGACCGAGGCCTGGGCGCGAAGCCGCCGGCGGATCGCGGCCGACCCGGCGTCGACCGCTCCGACGAGCAGGAACAGGACCAGGACGAAGGCCGCCACCTCGTCGTAGGCCAGCATCTTCAGGGAGAGCTCGATCTGCTCGCCGATGCCGCCCGCCCCCACCAGCCCGAGGACCGCCGAGGTCCGGAGCGCGCAGTCGAACCGGTAGAGGGTGTACGAGACCAGGAGCGGCCGCGCCGGGGGGCCGAGCCCGATCACCAGCGCGGCGGTGGAGGTGGCACCCGCGGCCGCCAGCGCCTCCGCCGGCCGTCGCGGGACCGACTCGAGGATCTCCGCGTAGACCTTGCCGAGGACGCCCGCGTAGCCCACGGACAGCGCGAGCACGCCGGCCAGCGGCCCGATCCCGACCGCCCGCACGAACAGGAGCGCCCAGACCAGCTCGGGGACGGAGCGGAGCAGGGCGAGGGCCGCCCGGGAGAGCGCGTGGAGGACCCGCCGCGCGGCGCCCGGGGCCCGGCCGCACGCGGCGTGGACCTCGGGCGAGACCGCCAGCACCGCCAGGGGGGCGGCGAGCACGACCGCGAGGCCGAGCCCGAGCACCGCGATCGCCACCGTCTCGCCGAGCGGCCGGAGGAGCCCGGCGAGGAAGGCGGGGCCGTGCGCCGGCGGCCAGAAGCCGCGGGCCAGGTCGGCGAGCGCCTGGCGCGCCTCCGGGCCGGCCAGGGCGGAGAGGTCGCCCTCGGCCCCGCGCCAGGCGGCCGCGAGCAGCACCGCCAGGCCGAGCGCCGGGGCCCTGAGCCAGAAGGGGCGCGGCCCGGCCCGCCCCCTCACTTCCCGGGCTCCGGGCGCCGGACCAGGGCGAGGAGGTGGGCAGCCGCCGGGGAGAGGGCCCCGCCCCGCCGCAGGGCGGCGA
>DATKAL010000458.1:0-8504 GCA_035498135.1 Anaeromyxobacter sp. | reverse complement strand
ACGATGCCGTCCTGGGTGAGCGAGTAGACCCAGTACACGCTCGGCGAACCGGTGAACCCGGTGATCAGCTCCTGGCCGGCGGCAGGATTGGCCGGGTTGAAGGTGTTGAACACCACGTCGTTGTAGGTCGTACCGCCGTCGGCGCTCTGCTGCAGCTTGAAGACGATCTGCGGGCGGAGCGGGTTGCCGGCGACGCTGGTGTCCGCCACCGCGGCGACGCTCTTCACCACGTACTTGAAGGCGATCGCGCCGGGCGGGATGGCGCCCTGGGCGGCGACGTTGGCGGCGTTGGTGTTGGCGTTACCGCCGACCACGTCCCAGAGGCTGCCCTTGTCGTAACCCTCCACCGGGATGGGGTGCGAGTAGCCGCCGGAGCCGTTGCCGGCGGGGCCGTGGCAACCCGCGCACGTCGAGCTGTCCGCAAGCTGCGGCCCGCCCATGTGACCGCAGGGCAGGGGGAGACCGCTGACGGGATCGGTGGTGACGGGATCCGTGCAGAGGTTGGCCTGGGCGCCGGTGAAGTCCACGTAGTCGTGGCACGACGTGCAGGCGGCGATCGTGGGCCGGGAGTCGGCCTGCGTCCCCTGGGCGGCGCCGTTGTGGCAGGCGGCGCAGTTCCGCGCGTCCTGCGGGTACGTCACGCTGATGCCGTGGAAGAGGTTGGCCTGGTTGGAGAGGTTCTCGGCGTAGTGGATCCGGTGGACGAAGACCAGCGAGTTCGCCGCCGGGTTCGAGACGCGGCCCGGGTTGTGGCAGATGTTGCAGAAGGGCGCCTCGACGCGGCCACCGCCGTGGAACGCGTTGCCCACCGCGCCCTCGGGCTTGAACTGGTCGTGGCACTTGCTGCAGTTCGCGGTGAGGACGATCTGGCGGTTGATCGGCGTCCCCTTGCCGGAGGGAATCCAGTCGTACTTCACGTTCACGGCCTTGAACGTCTGCGGATCGGTGGTGTCGTTGAGGTCCGTCTGCCGGGTGGCCTGGATCCAGACCGTGTGGGTCAGATCACCCTTCCCCGGCGAGGTCGTGTCGATCGCGGCCGAGGCGGGGAAGGTGTAGGTGTAGTCCCCCGCGCCGCTGCCGTTCTCCACGATCGTCCCGTTCGCCGCCGGGTTGCTCGGCGCGGCGGGCGTGCCGGGGCTGAAGGCGGTCGGCTGCGCCGGGGTGCCGCTGTTCGTGAGCACGTTGTACGCCAGCACGTTGTTGGAGGCGTCGGTGGTCACGTTCGCCAGCGCGAAGCGCACCGAGAGGGGCGTGTTGATGGAGTAGACGCCGTTCCAGTCGATCGGCGCGGTCCGGTCGTCCTTCATCACGAAGCGGACGGAGACCGCGTTGTTCGCCACGGTCACGTTGGTGATCGTGAGGTTGAGGCCCGTGGTGACGCTCGAGGGGCCGGGCGCGCCAGGCGCGCCGTTGGTGCCGCTGGGGCCGGTGGCGCCGGCGGGGCCGCTCGGGCCCTGCGCGCCCTGCGCACCCTGCGAGCCCTGGCAGCCGATGATCGCGACCATCGCCGCGACCAGGAGCGCGCCTGAACGCTTCAGATTAGTCTCATGCATGTGTATTTGATCTCCGCCAATCGTTGCTACGGTCAATCGCTAACCGCCTGCATCGACGCATAAAAAGCGTCGCACGTCGAATCGTCAATATCCCGGGCCGCGCAATTCGCCTTCACTCGTGATCACGCGACCTTGAGCCTTCACGCACAATTTGTCGTCTCAGCCCCCTCGCGCACCGCGCCGGATCAGGCTTGCAACCGCCGGTCTTCACGGAAGTTTGCCGGTCATGTGGGCAATTGACGGATTGCGCAGCACATGGACGCGCACGGGATGCGCGCCTCGTCCTGCAATTCGAGCGCGCCGCGAGATGGGCGAAATGGCGCACTCCGCGCGGCGAAGTGGCTTGACAGCGGCCAAAGATCGAGCGCGACCTCGGGTCGCGTGGGTGAATGCGGACCCGGACGCTGCCCCGATCACGCACGGTGTACGGACGAGCGGGCGGAGATCCGGGAGCCGATCCGCCGGCCCCGAGGACGCGCCAGGCAGGCGCGCAGACGGAAGGGCACACGCTGGCCCCGGCTGCCGCGCCGCACGCATCCGAGCTCGACGCCATCCCTGCGATCTCCTTCGAGGCGATCACCGGCGGCCACTGCAGGAGGCCCCGGGCGTCGCCATCAAGAGGGGATCACGAAAAGGGGGTCAACAGGGGTGCGCTCAATTCTTATTTCGCCTCTGGTTTTAGGCTCTTGGACGCTACGAATGATTTGCGACGAGCCCCGGAAAGGGATGGGACCAGATCGGGTACGTAATTCACCGTAAGGACTGCGATTTTCGTGAACGTGTGGCGACTTCGCACACGACCGCACACCGCGCTGGGCTCCGGTCACGCACCGCTTGCGGACCCATCACGTCATTCCGATGGGATCGCCCAGAGGTAAGTCGATGCTCCCCGCAACCCAGCGAAACCACGGGCGCTCGCCCGGCCTCCGGCCTGCCGAGCGCTCGCCGCGAGGCGCACCCGCCGGGCGGCGGCGGCGCCTCCGGCCTCCTGTTCACCCAGCGTCACCGGCGACCCGCGGCGATCCACCCGACACCGCGGCGCGGCGCTCGCCGTGGAAGGGCGCGTCCTTCACCCCACGCTCCGCGAGGAGCGGCGCGGGCGCGAAGCGCGCGCCGTGGCGCGAGCGCAGCGTCTCCATTCGCGCGAGCAGCGCGCGGGTGCCGACCGTGTCCGCCCAGCGGAACGGGCCGCCGCGGAAGGGCGGGAAGCCGAGCCCGAAGACCGCGCCCACGTCGCCGTCGCGCGCGGACCGGAGGATCCCCTCCCCCAGGCAGAGGATCGCCTCGTTGACCATCTGGAGCATGAGCCGCTCCTGGATCTCCTCGGCCGGGAGGTGCTTGCGGGCCCGGCCGCCGGGGAGGAGGTCGTAGACCGTCTCGTCGACGCGCTTCTTCTTGCCGTCGTAGGTGTAGAAGCCCTTCCTGTTCTTCCGGCCGAGCCGGCCGGCGGCCACCACGTCGTGGAGGGCGGCCGGCGGCGTCATCCGCTCGCCGAGGGCGCCGTGGAGGATCTTCGCCACCTTCTCCCCCACGTCGATCCCGACCTCGTCGAGCAGGGTGATGGGGCCGACCGGGAACCCGAAGGAGACCATCGCCCGGTCGAGCTCCTCCACCGCCGCCCCCTCGACCAGGAGCTGGGCCGCCTCGTTCATGTAGGGGGCGAGGATCCGGCTGGTGTAGAAGCCGGGCCCGTCCCGCACCACGATCACCGTCTTCCCCTGCTTCTTCCCCACCGCCACCGCGGTGGCGGTCGCCTCGGGCGCGGTCCGGTCGGTGACGATCACCTCGAGGAGCGGCATCTTGTTGACCGGCGAGAAGTAGTGCATCCCGAGCACGGTCTCGGGGTGGGCCGAGGCCTTGGCGATCTCGCCGATGGGGATGGAGGAGGTGTTGGAGGCGAAGACGCCCTTCGGGTTCACCGCCTCGAAGGCCCGCACCATCTCCTGCTTCAGGGCCAGGTCCTCGAAGACCGCCTCGATGAGCAGGTCCACGCCCTCGAAGCCCGCCCAGCCGGTGGTCCCGGTGAGGAGCCGCATGGTGGCGGCGCGCTCGAGCCGGTCGAGCGAGCGCCGCTTCACCCGCTCGTCGAGGATCGCGCGGACGCTCCCCAGCCCCTTGGCCACGGCGCCGTCGTCCCGCTCCCGCAGGCGCACCGGGAGGCCGGCCGAGACGGTCACGTACGCGATCCCGCTCCCCATGAGGCCGCCGCCCAGCACCCCCACCCGCTCCACCTTGCGCGCCTTCACCGCCGGGTCGTCGACGCCGCTGTCCTTCTTCAGGGCGGTGGTGGCGAAGAAGATCTCCATCAGCCGGCGGGCCACGTCCCCGACCGCCAGCTCGCCGAAGAGGCGGGCCTCGCGCTCGAGCCCCTTCGCCAGGCCGGCCCGGTAGCCGTGCTCCATGGCGTCGATCGCCCGGAGCGGAGCCGGGTAGTGGCCCCGGGTCTTCGCCAGGACCGCCTTCCGCGCCTGGCGGAAGAGGAGCTCGCGCCCGAGCGCGTTCTGCTCCAGCGCCAGCCGGGTCACGCTCGCCAGGGCGCCCGCCGCGGGCGGCCCCCCGGCGCGCCGGAGCTTGCCGGCGGCGAGGGCCGCGGCCCGCTCCCGCGCCACGGCGAGGAGGAGCGAGGGCGGCACCGCCTCGTCCACCAGCCCGAGCTTCAGCGCCTTCCTCGCCTTGACGGTCTTCCCCGCCAGGATCAGGTCGAGGGCGGCCTGGATCCCGATGAGCCGCGGCAGCCGCTGGGTGCCGCCGGCGCCGGGGATGAGGCCGAGCTGGGTCTCGGGGAGGCCGAGCGAGGTGCGCGGGTCGTCGGCGGCGATCCGGTAGCGGCAGGCGAGGGCCCACTCTAGGCCGCCGCCCAGGCAGGGGCCGTGGATCGCGGCCACCACCGGCTTGAGGAAGCGCTCCAGCCGGTCGAAGACCGCCTGGCCGTCCCGGGCCAGCTTCTCGGCCGCCGCCGCGTCCCTCACCTCCTGCATGAGCTCGATCTTCGCCCCGGCGACGAAGCCGTCCGGCTTGCCGCTCGCGAGGACGAGCGCGGTCACCGCCGCGTCCTTCTCCAGCCGGTCGAGGAGCCCGAGGAACTCCTTCATCACCTCGGGCTGGACGGTGTTCACCCGCTCCCCGGGCTCGTCGAGGAGCAGGGTGGCGACGCCGCCCTCCACCTCCACCCGGAAGCTCCGGAGCGCCTCGGTCGCCATCGCCTCTGCGGTCATCATGGGATTCTCCTCCCGGAGGGGGCCCCCTCCCGGCGAGCCGATCACTCCCGCTCCAGCACCAGCGCCGCGCCCAGCCCCCCCGCCGCGCAGACGGTGAGGAGCGCGTGCTGCCCGCCCCGCCGCCCGAGCTCGCGCAGGGTCTGGGTGATCATCCGCGCCCCGGTGGCGGCGAAGGGGTGGCCGAGGGCGATCGAGCCGCCGTTGACGTTGAGCCGGCCCGGGTCGATCTCGCCCAGCGGCACCGGGCGGCCGAGCTCCTTCTCGGCGAAGGTCTTCGAGGCGAACGCCTTCAGGTTCGAGAGCACCTGGGCGGCGAAGGCCTCGTGCATGTCGACGAGGTCCATGTCCGAGAGCTTCAACCCGGCGCGCTCGAGGGCCACCGGCGCGGCGTAGGCCGGCCCCTGGAGGAGCTGGTCCCTGGGATCGAGGGCGGCGTAGGCGTAGGCCTTCACGTAGCCGAGCGGCCGGAGCCCCAGGGCGCGGGCCTTCTCCTCGCTCGCCAGGATCACCGCCGCGGCCCCGTCGGTGAGGGGAGAGGCGTTCCCCGCGGTGATGGTGCCGTAGCGGCGATCGAAGACCGGCTTCAGCTGCGCCAGGGCCTCGAGGGTGGTGTCCTTGCGGACGATGTTGTCGGTCGCCGAGACCCGCTCGTAGCGGGGCGGCACGGGGACGTGCATGACCTCGTCCTCGAGCTTGCCCGCCTCCCAGGCGGCCGCCGCCCGCTTGTGGCTCTCGAAGGCCACCCGGTCCTGCGCCTCGCGGGAGATCCCGTTCAGCTGGGCCATCTTCTCGGCGCTCTCCCCCATGGTGAGGCCGGTGGTCGGCTCCTTGAGCGCGGGCGGGTTCGGGGTGAAGTCCCCGGGGCGGAGGCGAGAGAGGATCCGGAGCCGGTCGCCGAGGGTCTTCGCCTTGGAGAGCTCCACCAGCGCCTGGGCGAGGGTCCGGGAGGCGAAGATGGGGGCGTCGGAGATCGACTCGGCGCCGCCGGCGATCGCCAGGTCGCAGTGGCCGAGGGTGATCTGGTCGGCGGCGTCGGTGGCCGCCTGGATCGAGGTGGCGCAGGCGCGGGCGACGGTGTGCGCCTGCACGTCGCGCGGGAGCTGGGTTCGGAGGACCATCTCCCGGCCGATGAGGGTGACCGTCGGGGACGGGATCACCTGCCCGAAGATCACGGCGTCGAACTCGCGCGGGGCGATCCCGCTCCGGGCCACGAGCTCGTTCACCACCAGCGCCCCGAGGTCGACGGCGGAGAGGTCCTTGAAGTCCGTCCCCGCCTTGACGAAGGGGGTGCGAAGGCCGGCGATCACCGCGGCCCGGCGGCCCGGGGAGGACGATCCGTTGGTGCCCATGGCGGCTCCGGTTGACTGGGGAATCGGTCGGGTGCTGACCCTGATGTAGTGAGCTTGCCGCAAAGCGTCAAGGCTCGTCGGCCCATTTCCCCCGACGGGGCGCCGGAAGGCAGGCCGACGACCATCCTTGCGCGCCCCGGAGGCTTGGAGGACCATCGCCCGGTGAGGCGATCCCGCCAGCTCAAGCCCCTGTCGAGCGAGCACCACCAGGCGCTGCTGGTCGCCTTCCAGCTGAAGAAGGGGCTGGCGGGGCACGCCGAGAGCGCGGGGGCCCCGAAGGACCTGCCCGGCCTCCTCGCCCTGGCCCGCCGGTTCGAGGAGCAGGTGTTCAGGACCCACGCCCGGACGGAGGAGGACGTCCTCGGGCGGTACCTCCCCGAGGGCGAGCTGCGCCGGCTCGCCGCCGAGCACGCCGAGCTTGCGCGCCTGGTCGAGACCGCGAAGTCCGCCCGGCCCGCCGAGCTGCGCGCCGCCCTGTCGGGCTTCGCCGACCTGCTCGAGCGCCACGTGCGCTGGGAGGAGCGCGAGCTCTTCCCCTACGCGGAGGAGCACGTGGACGAGGACACCCTGGCGCGCATCGGGGGAGAGCTGGAGCTCCGCCTGGTCATCGCCCGGGGCGAGGCCCGGGCGGCGCGCGCCCAGCGGCGCCGCTGAGCGCCGGCCCCGGTCCGCCGCCTCTCGCCCGGCCCCGGCTACTCCGCCTCCGGCGCCCCGCCGCTGCGCGCCACGTCCTCGCTCCGGATCTTGCCCGGGTCCATCCCCCGGGCCCGCTTGGTCATGGTGGCGAGGAGCTCGTCGAAGGGCGGGGCGGCCCCCTTCATGAAGCGGAGCGGGTTCACCCGGGCCACCACGAAGGCCTTGAGGTAGGGCGAGTCGAAGCCCCGCTCCTTGAGCCGGGCCACCGCCTCGCCCACCGCGTCGTCGAGCTCGAGGAGCGCCTTCGCTCGCCGGTCGCGCTCCTCCGTGGCCGCGGAGAGCTTCCGGTCGAGGAAGCCGTCCACCTTGCGGAGGGCCGGGGCGTAGGCGCCGCCCGAGAGCCGGGGGCGCTGCTCGTAGGCGAAGCCGAGGGTGACCAGGGCCGGCTCCTCGAACTGGAGGGCCATCTCCGGCTCCTTCGGATCGAGCGAGCCGGCCAGGTCGTGGTACATGCGCGCCACCTCCAGCGCCTTCTCCCGGAGGTTGTGGGCCTTCTCGATGTTGAGGGCCAGGATCTGGTAGGCGACCTCGCGCTCGGGGACGAGCAGGGCGAGGATGCTCTTCGCCCCGAGCTCCTGGACGGCGGTGAGCCGGTGGCCGCCGTTCGGGGTGAGGTAGCGGTCCCCCTCCCGCACCGCCACGATGGGATCGAGGTAGCGCCGGGTCTTGTCCATCGCGAGCGTGAGCCTGCGCACGTGGGCGTCGGAGACGTCGCGCTGGAACGGGGTGCGGTCGACCTTGGCCACCGGCAGGGCGGCGAAGAGGAGGGCGTGGCCGCCGAGCGGCTCGCGGTAGGCGGCGAGCACCGCCCCGCCGTCCGCCTCCACCTGGCGCGCCAGGGCCTCCAGCTCCGGAGGGCGCTCGGCGAGCACGAGCTCGGGGGGCGTGAGCGTGGTCGGGGCGAGCTTCACCCCCTTGCGGGCGCGCGGCTTGCCGCTCTTCGTCACCGGACGCTTCTTCTGGGCCATGCACGCATCGTAACGCGGGTCGCGGAGGAGAGGGGTTGCCCGGGCAGGGCGCGGCCGCAATAGTAGGCCCCCGTGATCCAGGTCAGCGCCCTCTCCAAGCACTACCGCGTCCACCGCCGTCCCCCGGGGCTCGGGGCCGCCCTCCGCTCCCTCTTCCGGCGGCAGTACGACACGGTCCGGGCGGTGGATGGCATCGCCTTCTCGGTCGGTGAAGGGGAGCGGGTCGGCTTCCTCGGGCCGAACGGGGCGGGGAAGACCACCACCCTCAAGATGCTCTCCGGCCTCCTCCACCCCACCGCGGGCGAGATCGAGGTGGCCGGCCACGTCCCGCGCCGCCGCGCCGCCGACTTCCTCAAGGCCATCACCCTGGTGATGGGCCAGAAGCAGCAGCTCCTCTGGGACCTCCCCCCGGCCGACACCTTCGAGCTCAACCGGGCGATCTACGAGATCCCGCGCCCTCGCTTCCAGGAGACGGTGCGGGAGCTGACCGAGCTGCTCGAGCTCGGCGAGCTGGTGCAGAAGCCCACCCGCCAGCTCTCCCTCGGGGAGCGGATGAAGTGCGAGCTCGCCGCCGCCCTGCTCCACCGGCCCCGGGTCCTCTTCCTCGACGAGCCGACCATCGGGCTCGACGTGGCGATGCAGGCCACCGTCCGCTCCTTCGTGAAGGCCTACAACGAGCGGTTCGGCGCCACCGTCCTCCTCACCAGCCACTACATGGAG
>DATKAL010000457.1:0-2715 GCA_035498135.1 Anaeromyxobacter sp. | reverse complement strand
CGCCTACTACCTGCTCGCCTGGGCGGAGCTGGCGGCGATCCGCGTCGGGATCCGCGGCGTCCTGCGCGCCAGCGGACGGAGCGGCTGGCAGTCCCGCTACTACGCGGTGGTGGGCACGGGGGAGCTGGCGAACTCCCTGGTCGAGGTGCTCCGCGAGCGCGGCTGGGGGCTGAAGCTCGCCGGCTTCGTGGTCGAGGACCGCGCCACGGACGTGCCGCCCGACTGCGTGATCCTGGGGAGGCTCTCCGAGTTCTCGCGCATCCTCGAGGAGCACGTCCTCGACGAGGTCTTCTTCGCCATCCCGCGGGAGCGGCTGCACGAGGTGGAGGACGCGATCCGGGTCTGCGAGGAGCTGGGCGTCTCGGCCCGCTTCTCCCTCGACGTGATGCGCTTCGGCCGGGCCCGGCTGTTCATCGACGAGATCGCCGGTCAGTCGATCATCACCCTGAGCCGGACGCCGCGCGACACGCTCGCCCTGGCCGTCAAGCGTGCCTTCGACCTGGCGGTGAGCGCGGCGGTCCTGCTCATCCTCTCCCCGCTCCTCGCCGGCGTGGCGCTGGCCATCAAGCTCGAGTCCCCCGGGCCGGTCTTCTTCCGGCAGCGGCGGGTGGGGCTGAACGGCCGCACCTTCCAGATCCTCAAGTTCCGGAGCATGCACCTCGACGCCGAGTCGCGGCTCGAGGCGCTGCGGGTTCGCAACGAGATGTCGGGCCCGGTCTTCAAGATGAAGGACGATCCGCGGGTGACCCGGGTCGGCCGGTTCATCCGGCGGACCTCGCTCGACGAGTTCCCCCAGTTCCTCAACGTCCTGATGGGCGACATGAGCGTGGTCGGGCCGAGGCCGCCCCTGCCCTCCGAGGTCCGGCAGTACAAGCGCTGGCAGCGGCGGCGCCTCTCGGTCAAGCCCGGGATCACCTGCATCTGGCAGATCAGCGGCCGGAACGAGGTCGACTTCGAGCGCTGGATGGAGCTCGACCTCGAGTACATCGACGGCTGGTCGCTCTGGGGAGACGTGCAGATCTGCCTGCGCACCATCCCGGCGGTGCTGGGCGCGCGCGGGGCGCGCTGATCCTCCGGCCCCCGCGCCGTCCGGCAGCGCCGGGCGGCGCGCGGGGCCGAGCCGGGGACGGGGCGCCGGTCAGAAGGCGCGGGACTGGCCGCCGTCCACCACCCAGCAGGCGCCGTTCACCCAGCTCGCCCGCGGCGAGGCGAGGAAGACGGCCACCGCCGCCACCTCCTCCGGGCGGCCGAAGCGTCCCCCCGGGATCTCGCGGCGCACGAAGTCGGCGATCCCCCCGGGATCGGCCTGCTGGCGCCGCTCCCAGCCGCCCCCCGGGAACAGGATCGAGCCGGGGGCGAGGGCGTTGACCCGGATCCCGTCCGCGGCCAGCTCCCGGCCCAGCGCCTTGGCCAGGCTGGTCTCCGCCGCCTTGGCCACGTTGTAGGAGGGCCCCCCGCCCGCCTCGCGCCCCCAGATCGAGGTGATCATCACGATCGCCCCGCCGCCGCGGCGCCGGAGCTCGGGGATGACGCGCAGGCTGGTCCGGAGCGCCGGCCAGAGGTTCCGGTCGAGCACGGCCCGGAAGTCGCCCTCGTCGGCGGCGGCCAGGGTGCGGGCCCCCGAGCCGCCGAGGTTGTTCACCAGGACGTCCACGCCGCCGAGCTCCGCCACCGTCCGGCCGACCAGCGCCTCGACCCCCTCGGCGGCGGTGAGGTCGCCGGCGACCCCGAGGTGCGGCCCGGGGCCGGCGACGCGCAGTGCGGCGAGGGCCGCCTCCACCCCGGCGGGATCGCGGGCGCCGATCGCGACGCGCGCCCCCTCCCGCGCCAGCGCCTCCGCGATGGCGCGGCCGATGCCGCGGCTGCCGCCCGTGACGATCGCGACCTTCCCGCCGAGCCCCAGCTCCATGGCCGGAGTCTAGCCCGGCCGCGCGGCCGGCGGAGGCGAGCGGCGGCGAACGCGAGGAGCGCGGCCGGCCGCCACCAGGGCGAGCTTCTGGCGCCGGCTGAGCCGCTTCAGGGCCGCCTCCCGGCGGAGCGCGGCGCTCCGGTCGCTCGCGGGCTCGTCGTGGACGAGGACCACCGGGAGCCGCGCCCGCGTGTAGCGCGCGCCCTTCCCGGCCGCGTGGCGGGCCAGGCGCAGGGGGAGGTCGTTCGTCGCCCCGGTGTAGAGCGAGCCGTCGGCGCAGCGGAGGACGTAGACCCGCCAGCCGCGCGCCGCGCGCCGGCGGGCGGCCACCGCTACCTGCCGCGCTGGGCGCCGCGCTTGGCCTGCTGCATGGCGACGAACGGGTTGGAGGGCTTGCCCGCCCTCGGCTGCGGCGCGTCGGGCCTCGGCCCCGCGTCGGGGTGGTGCTCGCCCTCGGCGGCGGGTGTCGCGGCACGGTGGACCGGCTTGCCATCCTTCTTCCGCTTCTTGCTCACGGGCATCTTCGGCTCCCTGGCTTCGGTGGCGGCCAGAACCTAGCGCGAACCCGGCCCCGGCCCAAGGCCGTCTTCGGGCTCCGCTGGAGCGCCCGAACGGTGGGTCCGGGGAGGAGCGCCCGGTCGAGGCCGCCGGCGGACGTGACCCCGGTCCGTCCGGATCGTCTCCCTTGTCCACCTTGCGTGACATATGGGTGAAGGTGCGACAAATCGACACGGGGAGGCTTCGTACTATAGCCTTGGGAATACCCAGTCTCGCAGCACCGCCCCAGCGCCGTCGGATACTGAGGA
>DATKAL010000456.1:0-8907 GCA_035498135.1 Anaeromyxobacter sp. | reverse complement strand
GCGCCGGCCCTCGCGCCGCTCCCCCGGCTCGCTCCGGCTCCCGCGGTCACCGCCGCCGCCCCGGCGCCGGCCCCCGCCTCCCCGCCCAAGGCGAACCAGGCCCGCTCGTACACGCTCCCCGAGGCGCCGGAGCCCAGGCCGGCCGGGCCCTCGTTCACGGCGACCCCCGACCCGCGGCACCAGGGCAAGGCGCGCCGGCACGTGAGCGCGACGCAGGAAGCGGCCGACTACCCCGAGCCGCAGCACTAGCCAGGGGCCGGGCCGCGGCTACCGCCCGGGCGGCGGCCCGACGACCCGGACCACCTCCCGCCGGAGCGCGTCGGCCAGCTCCGCCTCCCGGGGCGGCGCTCCGCCCTTCCGGGACACCTGCGCGGCGGTCGCGCGGAGGGAGGCGAACGCCGCGTCGACCTCGAGCGCGAGCGTCTCCTCCAGGCGGTCGTCGTCGCCGTCCACGTAGCGGTGGCCGTAGATCTCCTTCAGGCCCCCGTCCAGGAACAGCACCAGCGCGCGGCTCCGGGTCACGTACTTCCGCGCGGCGACGACGCGCACGGCGCCGGCGCCTGCCGGGAAGTCGGCGGTCCGGACCACCTCGAAGCGGGTCCGGCGCCAGAAGGCCATCTCCTCGTCGAGGAACAGCGCCGGGGCGAAGCCGGGGTCCTCGGCGACGATGCCCGCCAGCTCGGCGCGGAGGCCGGGATCGTCCTGCTGCTCCTCGAGGAACCGGGCGTGGAGCGCGTCGTAGCGGCGCCCCAGCTCGAGCCGCCCCGTCCAGCGCGCCACCTGGGCGAGCCGCGCCGGGCCCTCCGGCGCGGGCGTCAGGTAGGGGAGCAGGCTCTCCCGGACGGCGGAGACGGCCGCCATGTCCACCCCGAGGTCCCTGACCCCCTGGGACCTCGGCGCGGAGAACTCCAGCGCCACGCCGTCGTCGGTGTTGAGGTCGCCGCCGGCCGCGAAGGCCCTCGCGCCGGCGTCGCCGGCGAGGAAGGAGGAGAGCAGGCCGCCCACCGAGCCCATCCTCGCCCGGGCGAGGTCGTCCCGCACCGCGGGGACCTCCATCCGCCGGGCGAGCGCCGCCTCGTCGAGGAGGATGGGATCGTTCGAGCCCACCAGGACCGCGTCGTAGAAGGTGAGCCAGAGCTGGACGTGGCGGAAGGCCTCGGCGAAGGACCGCACCACCGTCCGGAGGTCCCCGACCGACAGCTCGTAGAGGGGGAGCCACTGGGAGACGATGCCCCCCGGCGCCAGCCGGGCGGCGGCGCTGCGGAAGTACTCGACGGTGTAGAGGTAGCCGGCGCCGCCGGACCAGGGGTGGATGGGGTCGGCGGTGATGACGTCGAACCGCTCCCGGGTGGTGGCGAGGAAGCTCCGCCCGTCGTCGATCACCACGCGGAGCCGGGGATCGTCGAGGACGTGGGCGTTCCAGGGGCCGAAGGTCCGGGTCGCCCCGAGGACGCCGCGCTCGATCTCCGCCAGGACCAGGCGCTCGACCCCGGGGTGCAGCGAGGTCGCGCCGAGCGTCATCCCCGCCCCGGAGCCGAGGACGAAGACCCGGCGGGGGTTCGGGTGGAGGAGCATGGGGATGTGGCCGAGCGCCTTCTGGAGCTGGAGGTCGGTGGGCGCGGTCGAGGCCTCGGCCCGGCCGTTGACCACGAAGGAGAGCTCGCCGCCGGCGCGGGTCACGCTCACCGTCTCGTTGATCCCTTCCTTGAAGTAGACGACCTCGACGGCGCTCCGGTGCTCGGCCAGCTCGTCCGGGCTCAGGTTGTTGAGGTAGGCGGCGAAGTCCTGCTCGTCCCAGGTCCGGCCCCAGCCCGGCCAGGCCACCCGCGCGGCGAGGAGGACCGCGGGGACGGCCGTCGCGGCGGCCAGGATCCAGCGGCGCCGGGCGACGCTCGCGGCCACGGCCAGCCCCGTCCCGACGTCGACCAGCACCAGGACCTGGAGCGAGCGCTCGATCCCGAGGAGGTGGATGAGCGCGAAGCCGCTCACCAGCGTCCCGAGGATCGCGCCCAGGGTGTTGGCCGCCAGGAGGCCGCCGACGGTCTCCCCGGCAGGCCGCTCGCCCGCCGCCCGGACCGCGCCGGCAGCCGGGAACGAGAGGCCCATGAAGAAGGCGGGGACGAACATGAACGCCACGCTCACCGCCCCGGAGGTGGCGAGCCGGGCGCCGAACTCGGTCGCCCCCTGCCAGGCGAGGAGCGACCGGAGGCGGAAGGCGATGCCGGGCAGCTCCCGCATCGCCGCGGTGACCGCCAGGGCGGAGAGCCCGACCAGCACCTGGATCGCCCCGAACGCCAGCACCGCGCTGCGCCCGCTCCCGACCCGGCGCCGGAGGAGCGCGAACGCCTGGCTCCCCGCGCCGATGCCGGCGAGGAAGGCGGCCAGGATGAGCGTGAAGCTGTAGACCGACGTCCCGACCACGAAGGAGAGCATCCGGGTCCAGAGGACCTCGTAGCCCAGGGCGCAGAACCCCGAGGCGGCGATCCCGAGGACCGTCAGCCGGCCGGCGAGGCGGGCCACCTGGCCCTGGCCCTCGCCGCCGGGCGCCGGGCCGGCGCCCTCCCCGGCGCCCTCCGGCGAGGCCTGGCCGCTCGCGGCTCGCCGCTGGAGGAGGAGGGCGGCCGCGCCGACGGCGAAGCTCACCGCCACCCCGGCGAGGAGCGTCGCGGTGACGCCGACCCGGGGGAGGAGGAGGAACCCGGCGGCCAGCGCGCCGGCGACCGCGCCGGCGGTGTTGACCGCGTAGAGCCGGGCGAGCGGGCGCGCCAGGTCCGACCCCCGCCGCGAGAGCAGCCGGGTCAGGGCCGGCAGCGTCCCTCCGAGGAGCGTGGTCGGGACGATCATCGCCGCCACGGCGAAGAGCCCGCGGACGGCGCTCAGGTAGAGGGCGCTCTCCGCGCCGAGGCGGGCGATGGGCGGGTAGAGGCGCGGGTAGGCGGCGAGCAGCGCGAGGAAGGCCAGGGCGGAGAGCCCGGCCCCGAGCTCCAGCAGGCCGTAGAGCCGGAGCGGGCGCGCGCTCCGGTCGGCGCGCGGGCCGAAGATCACGCTCCCGAGCGCCTGGCCCCCCATGTAGACGGCGAGGACGGTGGCGACGGCGAGGTGCGAGGCGCCGAACACGAGCCCGAGCGATCGCGCCCAGGTGACCTCGTAGATCAAGCCGGAGGCGCCGGAGAGGAAGAAGAGGAGGGCGACGGCGGCGTTCATCGATGGGTCCCGTCCCTGCGGTCCGGCCGGCGCACGGTCAGAAGCCGGGGCAGCCCGCGGAGGCCGCCTCGGCGGCGGCGCGTTTCTGGAGCTCGGGCGACGAGCGCACCAGGAGGACCTGGCGCCACGAGGCGCAAGCCTCCGGGGCGCGCCCGAGCCGCCAGTAGGCGGCACCGAGGGCGTAGCGGGAGGTCCCCTCGTCCGGATCGGCGCGCACCGAGCGCTCCAGGAACGGAACGGCGCCGGCCGGGTCGCCGCGGCTGAGCTGGATCTCGCCGAGGATCTCCAGGGCCCGCTCGTCGGCCTGATCGATCTCGACCGCACGCCGGGCGCGCTGCTCGGCGCCGGCCAGGTCGCCGGTGCGGAGCAAGGCGACCGCCAGGTTGGACAGGACGTGGAGCTCCCCCGGGCGAATGGCCTCGGCGCGCAGGAGGAGCTGGAGCGCTTCGCCAAGGCGTCTCGCGTGCATCAGGGCCACTCCCGCGTTGGCCAGGATGTCCGCCTCGGCCCGCGGCTGGCCGGCTGGAAGGAACTGCAGCGCTGCACGGTACTCGCCGAGCGCGTCGTCGGTTCGGTCTGCGATGCGGTAAGCCTGGCCGAGGAGCATGTGGGCTCGCCAGTTGCGAGGCTCCTTGGCGACGGAGTCCTCCCAGAGCGCGAGGCGGGACTCCCAGACCGCGTTTCGCTGGTACAGGACGGCGGCCAGCAAGGCCCAGGCGAGCGCGACCACCGCGAACGCGATCCTCGTCCGCCTGGGCTCGCCGAGCCGCTGCAGGAGCCACTCGCCGAGAAGAGCGGTCGCGACGAGCACGCCCCAGGACGGGAGGTAGACGCGGTGCTCTGCGAGAGCGTCGGCGAGCGCGGCGAAGCTGGAGGTGGGGGCGAGCAGGAGGAAGAACCAGAGGATCCCGAAGGCCGCCACCCGTCCGGCCCCGCCCGTCGGATCCGCGCGCCGCCGGTTGCGGCGAAAGAGCAGGACTGCCCCGACCAGGAGCGCGAGCAGCAGGAGGCCGCAGCCGAGAACCACCGGATGCCAGACGTTCCGGGAGACGGGAAAGCGCCAGTCCAGGTTCTGCCCCGAGGGCCAGAAGAGCAGGCGTAGGTACGTCGCGATCGCGCGCCACTGGGTGACGAAGTAGTCGCCAGGGGGTGAGCCCGGGACGCTGAAGCCGGCGTCCTTCGCCCCATCGATGCCGCGCAGGGTGACGGCGCAGAAGTATGCGTCGAGGGCGAGCCAAGGGGCGAGCAAGGCGACGCGCCGCGGCCAGGTGGTGAGCTCGCGGCGGCCCTCCTCGTTGGGGACCGCCGCGACCAGGAGGAGGTAAGCGGCCGGCAGCGTCACCAAGATGACCTTGGAGCCGAGGCCGAGCAGGAAGACGAGCAGACCGGCGCCGTAGGCTGCGACCCCGGACGTCCGCCTGCCCCGTCGCTCGGCGTCGAGTAGCAGCAGCAGGGCGGCCAGGTAGAACCCGGAGGCGAGGGCCTCGGCGCGCTGGGTGAGGTAGCTCACCGCCTCGGACTGGAGCGGGTGGAGCGCGAACAGGCCGGCGACCACCACGCCGATCGCGTCCGGGGCCGCCGCCCCGGCGAGCCGGAGGACGCGCCGGGTGAAGACGAAGACCAGGACCACCACGCCGAGGTGGATGACGAGGTTGGTGACGTGGAAGTTCCAGGGGACGAGCCGCCCAACCGCGTAGTTGGCGGCGAAGGTCAGCTCGGTGACCGGGCGCCCGCTGTGGAAGAGCGCGTGGAGGAAGCCGCGGGCGTAGCCGCCGAGGTCCTTCAGGGCCTGGTTGTACTCGATGGCCCCCAGATCGTCGAACTGGAACTCGCCGTTCATCGCCCGGGCGTAGGCGGCGACCGCGAGGAGGAGCGGGATCGCGAGGAGCCAGCGGACGCGGGAGGCGGGGGGGGCGGCTCCGGGGCCGGCTCCGTTCGACATGGGAGCGCCGATAGTACCGCCGGGCCTAGCGTCCGGGTAGCGGGGTGGAACCGGGACAGCGCGACGCCTCCTCCGCCCTACGCACCCTGGAGAGCAGCTCGCTCGTGGCGCGAGCCCCGGGGTGCTCGCGGACCTCGCGCCACGCGGCGCAGGCGTCGTCGCGGCGGCCGGCGGCGTCGTAGGCGAGCCCGAGGTTGAAGCGCCGGAGCCCGTCGGTCGGGTCGGCCTCGACCGCGCGGCCGAGAGACTGGAGGGCGCCGGCGTGGTCGCCGCGGAGCATCCGGATCGTACCGAGCACCTGGAGGCCGAGGCCGCTCGCGGGGTCCAGGGAGATGGCGCGGAGGGCGAGGGATTCGGCCTCGCCGAGGTCCTGGCGCTCGAAGGCGAGGGCGGCGAGGTTCCCGGCCGCCTCGGCGTTCCGGGGATCGCGGGCGAGGGCCGCTCGGAAGACCGCCTGGGCCTCCTCACCCCGGCCCACGTCGAGGAGCGCGCTCCCGAGGCGGTTCGAGGCCTCCGAGCGCAGGCGCGCCCAGCGGGGATCGTCGCCCATCAGGGCGAGCGCAGCCTGGTACTCGTCGATCGCTCGCTCGGGACTCTGCTGCGCCCGGAGCACGTCGGCGAGATCGAGTCGCAGGCGGGGATCCCGCGGTGCGTCCCGGACCACGTCGACGAAGAAGCTCACGTCCGCGTCGAAGAGCGGATCGAGTCCGGTCGGGTCCGGGGCGAGCGATTCGAGCGCCCGTCGATACTCCTGGAGGGCCGCGGCCGGCTGTCCATTCGCGCGCAGGGCGCGGACGAGGTACATCCGCCCGCGCCAGTTGGTGGGGTTCTTTGCCAAGGCGTCGCGCCAGAGGGCCTCGGCCGTCTCCCAGACGGCGTTCCGGCGATACAGCGCGACCCCGAGCGCTCCCCATGCGACGGCCGCCAGCGCGACCGTCACCGCCAGACGCCGCCGCTGCTCCAGGCGGGAGAGGAGCCGCTCCCCCGATGCCGCAGCGGCGACGAAGATGCCCCACGAGGCCAGGTAGACCCGGTGCTCGGCGAGGGCGTCCTTGAGCGCCACGAAGCTGGAGGTGGGGGCGAGGACGAGGAAGAACCAGGCGAGGCCGAAGGCCGCCACCCGGCCGCTGGCTCCGGCCGCCCCTGGTCGGCGCCCGCCACGCCAGAGGAGGAAGGCGCCGGCGGCGAGGGCCAGCAGGACCGCCGCGGACGGCCAGACCGCGGGCTCGGCGAGGCTTCGCGAGAAGGGGAAGTGCCAGTCGACGTTCTGCCCGGCCGGCCACAGGAGCAGGCGGAGGTAGGTGGCGACCGCCCTGCACTGGGTCAGGAGGTAGAGGCCGGGGGGGGCGCCCGGGACGCCGAAGCCGGCGTCCTTGTGGCCCTCGAGCCCGCGGAGGGTCGCGAACGTGAACCAGGCGTCGAGGGCGAGCCAGGGGACGAGCAGGACGCACCGACGCGGCCAGCTCGTCAGCTCGCGCTTCCCCTTCTCGTCCGGGACCATCGCGACGAGGAGGAGATGGGCCGCGGGGAGGGTGACCAGGATGACCTTGGCGCCCAGGCCGAGGAGGAAGGCGAGGAGGCCGAGGAGATAGGCGGCGACCCCGCGGGCGCTCCGACCGCGCCGTTCCGCCTCCAGGAGCAGGAGGAGCGCCGCCACGTACAGGCCCGAGGCCAGGGACTCGGCGCGCTGCGTGATGTAGCTGACCGCCTCGGACTGGAGGGGGTGGAGGGCGAAGAGCCCCGCCACGACGAGGCTCAGGCCGCCCGGTGCCGCCGCTCCGGCGAGCCGCAGCACGCGCCGGGTGAGGAGGAAGAGCAGGACGACGACCGTCAGGTGGACGGCCAGGTTCACGAGGTGGAAGCCGAAGGTCGAGGTCGCGCCGGCGGCGTAGTTCAGGGCGAAGGTGAGGTCGGTCACCGGCCGCCCGAAGCCGAAGAGGCCCCGGCCAAGGCCCTCGAGCGCGCCCGGCAGGTCCTTCACCGAGGTGCTCTCGAGGATGGTCAGGTTGTCGTCGAACTGGAACTCGCCGTGCAGGACCCGGGCGTAGGCGACGACCGCGAGCAGGAGCGGGATCGCCAGCAGCCAGCGGACGCGGGAGCCGAGGGGCTGGGCGGCGGCGTCGGCCATCGCCGGCATCTTACCGTCTGGCGCGAGCCTCAGGGCCCGCAGCCGCTGGCGGTCCGTTGCGCCCGCAGCTGGGCGGCGATCTCCCCGGCGGAGCGGAGCCGAAGGGCCTCCCGCCAGGCGGCGCACGCCTCCGCCCGGCGCCCCACGGCCGCGTAGGCGACACCCAGGTTGAAGCGCCGGGCGGCGTCGTCCGGGTCGGCGGCCACGGCGCGCTCGAAGGCCTCGAGCCCGCCGGCCGTGTCGCCGAGCATCATCCGGGACGAGCCGAGCACCTGGAGCGCCATCCCGTGGCGGGGGTCCACCGCCAGGGTCCGGAGGGCCGCCGCCTCGGCGCCCCGGAGATCCTGCCGCTTGAAGGCGAGGACCGACAGGTTCGCCAGGGCGTCGGCGTTCCGCGGGTCGTCCGCCAGCGCGCGCCGGAAGGCCGGCTCGGCCTCGGCGTCCCGGCCGGCGTTGGCGAGGGCGGTGCCCACCTGGTTCAGGGCCACGGCCCGGAGGCTGGCGAAGAACGGGTCGCCGCCCATGAGGTCCAGGGCGGTGCGGTACTCGCGGAGGGCCGGCTCGACCTGGCCCCGCTCACGGTACGCGTTCCCCAGGTTGACGTGCGAGCGGGGGTTGCCGGGCGTCTTGGCGACCGAGTCGGCCCAGAGCGCGACCTGGGTCGTCCAGACCGCGTTCCGGGCGTACAGGACGGCGGCGAGGACGAGCCAGGCCGCCCCCACCGTCCCGGCGGCGACCGGGAGGCGGCGCGCCTCCGGGAGCCGGGAGACGAGCCGCTCCCCCAGGACCCCCACGGCCACGAGGATCCCCCAGGAGGCGAGGTAGGCCCGGTGCTCCACCAGGACGTCGGCGATGGGGACCAGGCTCGAGGTCGGCGCCAGGACGAGGAGGAACCAGGCGACGCCCAGGGCAGCCACCCGCCGGGCGGCGGCGTCCTCCCCCGCCGCGCGGCGGGCACGCCACCAGAGAGCGGCCGCGGTGGCGAGCAGGCCGGCCAGCAGCAGCCCGGCCCCCAGGGAGGCGGGGTCCAGGCCGGTCGAGCGGGCGAGCCCCCAGTCCACGTTCTGGCCCGAAGGCCAGAAGAGGAGCCGCAGGTACGTCGCCACCGCCCGCCACTGGGTGACGAAGTAGGTCCAGGGAGTGACCCCGGCCACGCCGAAGCCTGCGTCCGGCGCACCCTCCAGGCCGTGGAGGGTGGTGGCGGAGAACCAGGCGTCCAGGGCGAGCCAGGGGGCCACCAGGGCCAGCCGGCGGGGCCACGGGGCGAGGGTGCGGCGGGCCTCCTCGGACGGCGCGACGAGCAGGACGAGCAGGTAGGCGAAGGGGGCGGTGACGGCGATCGGCTTGGAGCCGAGGGCGAGGAGGAAGGTCGCCGTGGCTGCGACACATAGGCTCACTCCCACGAGGGATCGGCCGCGGCGCTCCGCCTGGAGGAGGAGCAGGAGCGCGGCCAGGTAGAGCCCGGAGGCGAGCGCCTCGGCCCGCTGGCAGACGTAGCTCACCGCCTGGCTCTGGAGCGGGTGGAGGGCGAACAGGCCGGCCACGGCCACGGCCACGCCCGCGGGCCTGGCGGCCCTGGCGAGCCGGAGGACGCCCCGGGTGAAGAGGAAGACCAGCCCCGTCACCCCGAGGT
>DATKAL010000455.1:0-24329 GCA_035498135.1 Anaeromyxobacter sp. | reverse complement strand
CGCGGTGGCGAGCGTGGCCGCCGAGAGGAGCACCAGCGCGAGCCAGGTCACGTCCGCCAAGAGGAGGTGGAGGATCTGGAGCCAGGCGGGGGCGAGCAGGGCGAGGTTGAGGACTCCGGCCGAGACCTCCACCGCCACCAGGGCCACCACCGCCACCGTCCAGGTGCGGACGCGGGGCTCGGGCCGGGAGCGCAGGGCGACCCGGGCGAAGGCCAGCGAGGCGATGGCCGACCCGAGCGCGGCGAAGGGGTGGAGGACGCGGAGCCGGAGGAGCACGCTCGCGCCCGTGGAGGTCTCCCGCTCGAGCCCCTCGGCGAAGCTCAGGGCGGGGTAGAGGGTGTCGCCGAGCGCGGCGATCGCCCCGGTGGCTCCGGCCATGACCGCCGCGGCGAGGGCGAGGAGCAGGATCGCGGCCAGCGGCCCCCGCCCGGAGATCGAGAGCGGGCGCGGCTCCGCCTCGGCGAAGGTGGCGGCGAGCGCCAGGGAGGCGAGGAGGAGGAAGGTGTTGGCGAGGTGGATCGCCACCGCCCAGCCGCGCGCCGCCGACACGTCGCCCGCCACCCAGCCGAAGAGGACCAGGGCCGCCCCGATGAGCGCCTCGGCCACGAGGAACGCGCCGGCGGACCAGGCGGCCCGGCGGGCGGCGTGGCCGCGCGGGAAGCTCCGCACCGCCCAGACCACGAGGACCGCCACCAGCCCGACCGCGATCGCGCTCGTGACCCGGTGGACGAACTCGATCGCGGTCCGGACCTCGGGCGACCGGGGGATCACCTCGCCGTTGCAGGTGGGCCAGCTCCGGCCACAGCCCGCCCCGGAGCCCGTGACGCGCACGAAGGCGCCCCAAGCCACGACCGCGAGGTGATAGCCGACCACCGCCCAGGCGTATCGAGCGAAGGCTCTCATCGCCCCTCACGGAAAGCACGCCTGCGGCGCGATCGTCAATCGTTTCCCTACTCCCCCTCGTCCGACGGCTCCGACTCCCCGGGCTTCTCGCCGCGCTTCTTGAGCCCCGCGGCCTCGAGGGCCGTGGAGGGCCCGGCCGGCTTGCGCTCGTCGGGGCGCGCCTTCGGCGGCGCGGCCACCGCCGGCACCTTGTCCCCGAACGCCTTCACCTGGGTGGAGAGCTCCAGGGTGGTCCGCACCGCCGGGAGGCTGCTCGAGCCGAAGGCGCTGGAGAGCCGGGCGCGCAGCGGCACCCCGGTCTCGGCGTCCTCCAGGACCTCACCCTCGGCCGAGAGCGGGATCAGGCCGCCGAGGAAGGCGAGCCGGCGGGCGGTGTCCGGGTCGGGGGGCGGCCCGGGGGGTGGACCCGCCGGCGCGGGGGGCGACGCGGCGCGCTCCAGCGCGAAGCGGTAGCGGTGGGCGGGCCGGCCGAGCACGCTCGCGTCGCCGGCCGGCTGGAGGCGCAGGGCGGGGCCGTAGAGGGCGGCGATCTGCGAGAGGAGCCCGAAGGTCTCGTCGCGGAACCGCGCCGCGTCGCGGCCCCGATCGGTGGGGCGCTCTCGCCAGGGAGCGGGCCGGGAGCGGGCGTAGGTCATCCCCTGGACCCAGACCACGTCGCGCCCGGTCTCGGAGCCCGGCCCGAGGCCCGGGTCGATCTCCGATCCGAGCTGGAACGCGCCGTCGGCCGACTGCCGGAGGGTGTGGCGCTCGACCGCCCGGACGCGCTGGGCGTCCGCCCCCTCCCGCGAGACCGACCACTCGACCCCTGCGGTCCACTCGAAGGAGCCGAGCCGCCGGGCCGCCTCGCCGGCGCCGAGCCCGAGCGTCGCCTCGGGGTGGGCCGCGTCGTAGGCGGCGGGGGCCGGGCGCCGCTCGTCGCGGGCGAGGAGCCGGCTGCGCGCCGCCTCGTCGCCGCGCGAGCAGGCGGCGAGGGCGAGCAAGGCGAGCGCGGCGCGCTGGGGTCGCATCGAAGGGACGCATCCTCTCACGAGCCCGCCGGATCAGGAAACGCGCCGGAGGGCCGCGGGAAGGAGGCGCGGAGCGGCGCCGCCGGGGGTGGCCGGGGCCGGGGGCGGCGGCTCTGGGTCGCGGGCCGCGGCGGCGTCCGCCGGCGGCGGGTCCTCGGTCTCGGTCCCGGGCTCGGCGGGCGCCGGCGCCGGTCCCGGCGAGGCCACCTCGCCGAGCGCCACCCGCCCGTCCGCCCACAGGGCGCGCTCGCAGCGCTCCAGGAGCTCGCCCAGCCCGGCCCGGGTGGCGGCCGAGATCGCCACGCCGTCGCGCTGGTGGGCGAGGGCCCGGCCGTCGCCGGCGGAGAGCCGGTCGATCTTGTTCAGGACCAGGAGTCGCCGCTTCTCCGCCAGGCCGAGCCCGCGGAGGATCTCGTCCACCGCCGCGATCTGCTCCTCCTGGCGGGGATCGGACGCGTCCACCACGTGCAGCAGCAGGTCGGCGTCCCCGAGCTCCTCCAGGGTGGCGCGGAAGGCGGCCACCAGGTCGGGCGGGAGGTCCCGGATGAAGCCGACCGTGTCGGTGACGATCACCTCGCGGTCGCGTGGGAAGCGGAGGCGGCGGCTGGTCGGATCGAGGGTGGCGAAGAGCTTGTCCTCGGCCAGCACCTCGGAGTCGGTGAGGGCGTTGAGGAGGGTGGACTTCCCGGCGTTGGTGTAGCCGACGATCGAGAGGACCGGCAGCCCGCGGGCGTTGCGCTGGCGCCGGCGGAGCTGGCGGTCGGCGCCCAGCGCCTCGATCCGCCGCTCCAGCGCGGTGATCCGGTCACGCACTCGACGGCGGTCGATCTCGAGCTTGGTCTCGCCCGGGCCCCGGCCTCCGATGCCGCCGGCGAGCCGGGAGAGGGAGTCGTCGCGCCCCACCAGGCGCGGGTAGAGGTAGCGGAGCTGCGCCAGCTCGACCTGGAGCTTTCCGTCCGCCGACTGGGCCCGCTGGGCGAAGATGTCGAGGATCAGCTGGGTCCGGTCGAGGATCTTGAGGCTGGTGGCCTCGGCGATGTGGCGGGCCTGGGAGGGCGACAGCTCGGCGTCGAAGACGATCATCGTCGCCATGAGCTGCATGGAGCGCAGGACCACGTCCTCGAGCTTGCCCTTGCCGATCAGGTAGCGCGGATCCGGATCGCGGCGGAGCTGGAGCGAGGCGTCGATCACCTCCACCCCCGCGGTGCGGGCCAGCTCGCGGAGCTCCTCCAGGGAGGCCTCCGCCTCGGGCCGGCCCCGGGCCCGCCCGCCGAAGCCCACCAGGATGGCGCGCTCCCGGCCGCCGGTCCGCCGCACCGCCCGGGCGCGGGCGAACTCCTCCTCCAGGGCGAGCGCCCCGGCGTGCGCGTCGTAGGCGAGCTCGTGGACGCTCGGGGCCTCCTCGTCCTTCCACATCGCGCCCTGCGGGTTCTCGGGGACGAGGTGGGCATAGTGCACCCGGCCCGGCAGGCCGTCCTCGCGCACCTCGATGGCGGCCACCAGGTCCAGCCGGAGGAGGGCGAGGTCGGTGTGGTCGTCCCGCGAGAGCGGCTCGCCGCGCAGGTGCGTGTGGACGAGCCGCACGCCGCGCAGGCGGCTCTCGCCGGCGCGGGCCCGGCCCACGTCCGGCAGCTCGAGGCGGCGGGCGTCCCCGACGATCACCGCCTGGACGTCGCCCTTCCGGTCGAGGAAGACCCCGATCTGCCGGTTGGTCTCGCGCGAGACCTCGGTCAGGTGGCGGGCGAGCTCCGGCGACACCACGTCGCAGGCGTCGACGCGGCGGCGGTAGGTGCGGCGGAGGGCGTGGAGCTGGGAGGGCTTGAGGCCGAGGGTGTTGCCGAGGACATCCTGCATTCGCGCTGCCTGCAGTCTAGCGGGAAGGGGGGCGGCGATCGACCGGAACTTGGGAGGGCCTTGGCCCGCCGGGGGCGATCAGCCGAGCGCCACGAGCACCTGGACCAGGAGGAGCTTGGCGATGGTGGCGGCCGGGTAGACCGCGGCGTAGCCGAGGTTCGGGATCTCGTTCTTGGTCTGCTCCAGGGCGTAGCCGAGGACGGCGGGCTGGGTGTGGATCCCCGCCACCATCCCCAGGGCGAGGCTCATGGGGACGCCCAGCAGCCGGTGGGCCCCCCAGAGCGAGGCCAGGGCGCAGAGGAAGGTGATGACGGCCCCGGCCGCGAACAGGGCGACCCCCTGCAGGCTGGCGAACGTGGCGAGGAAGCCCGAGCCCGCCCGCGTCCCGATCCCGGCCAGGAAGAGGATCAGCCCCACCTGCCGGAGGGCCACGTTGGCGCTGAAGGGGAGGGTCCAGACCATCCCTCCGGTCCGCTCCACCGTCCCGAGCACGAGGGCGACGATGAGCGGCCCGCCGGCGAAGCCGAGGGTGGCCCGGACGCCGCCGGGGAGCGGGAGGGGCAGGATGCCGAGGAGGAGCCCGAGCGCCAGGCCGAGCCCGAAGGTGAGGATGTCGACCTCGCTGGCGGCCCGGTAGGAGTCGCCGAAGTAGGCGGTCACCGGGGCGAGCTGCTTCACCGGGCCGAGGACCCGGACCCGGTCGCCGAGCTCGAGGCGCAGCTCGTCGTTGGCGAGCAGGTCCACGTCCCCGCGCCGGACCCGGGTGATGACCACGCCCAGGCGCCGCGGGAGATCCAGCTCCCGGAGCGGCCGCCCCGCCACCTCGGGGTTCGAGACGAAGATGCGCCGGAGGTCGAACTCGCTGCGGTCGAGGTCGATCCGCTCCTCGGAGACCTCCCCGAGCCGCTCCGCCACGCGGGCCACCTCGCCCTCGGAGCCGACCACCGTGACGAGGTCGCCGGGGCGGAGCCGGACGTCCGGGGCGGCGAGCATCAGGTGGCCCTCGCGGCGGAGGCGGCCGAAGATCACCCGCCAGCGGAGCCCGCGCACGAGCTCCTCGATGGCGAGCCCGCCCATGTCGTGCGTCACCCGGACGGTGGTGGCGCCGAGGGGCTCGTTGGCGGCCCCGAGCTCGCCCAGGCGCTTCGCCTCGGCGGCCAGGTCGGGCTTCCAGAGCTTGAAGGCGACCCGGATCGCCAGGACCACCCCGACCACGCCGAACGGGTAGCAGATCGAGTAGGCCACCACCGGCTCGGAGAGGGCGCGCTCCGGGGTGGCCTGCTTCAGGGTCTCGATGGCCGCCGCCAGGGCGGGGGTGTTGGTGATCGCCCCGGCGAAGAGCCCGGCCGTCATCCCCACGTCGAGCCGCATGAGCCGCTGGGCGACGGCCGAGAGGAGGGTGGCGAGGGCCACCGCCCCGACGGTCATCGCGCTCGCGCGCAGGCCGTCCCGGCGGAGCGAGGAGACGAAGGCGCGGCCGGAGGAGAGCCCGATGGTGTAGACGAACAGGGCCAGCCCCAGCATGTAGACGATCTCGGGGAGCGCCAGGGCCGGATCGATCGCCCCTGCCCCCAGGCCGACGAAGAGGACCGCCGCCACCCCGAGCTGGCTGCCCCGGATCCGGATGCGGCCCAGCGGGTAGCCGACGGCGGCGACCAGGAAGAGGAGGAGGAGGGGGTTGCGGGCGAGGAGGCGGACGAGGGGATCGAGCATGGCGCGGGCCACGTCGAGTGTACCGCTGCGCGCTCCCGCGGGAGGGGCGAACCGTTCCCTGCGGCGTCCCGGGGTGATGGGATGCGCGCTAGCCGGCCTCGGCCGCCAGATCGGCTCCGCGCCCGCGACCGAGCGGCGCCTGCCCGGCGTCGATCCCGAGGTAGCGCAGGAGGCGGAGGTGGTGCTGGCGGAGGCCGCGGACCGAGACCCGCGCCGGCGCCGCCGCCATCGCCTGGCCGAGGACCGTCACCCCGAAGTCGTCGAACTCGCGCACCCGCGTGAGGTCGATGTAGACCTCGGCCTCCGGCCGCTGGGCGAGCGTCCGGGCCAGGTCCCGGGCCGTGCTCGCGTCGAAGACGCCGTCCATCTGGATCACGAGCGCGTCGTTTCCGCTCTCGCTGCTCATCGGTACTCCCCCCGCTGCGTGTTCTTGGCTCTCGGAGAAAACGCCTGGAAGATCCGTGCCGAAGATCCCCAACCCCGTGGGGTCGTATGCCGAGATCCAGAAACCATCGCCAAGACTTCCTGATCTCGGCCGCCTGCGCGATGTGATCCCACCCGATCGTGGCGGGATCACCCCGACCCGGAGTCGGCCTTCACTCGCGGGAGAACACCCAATTCTGCGTGCAATGCCCGATTCCAGCGCAGCAGCGGCAAGGTCTGCGTGCACCCCGAACGGCGGAGCCCCAGCCGCCGTCCCCCCTGGCCGGGGGTCGCCGCCTCGACGCCGGGGGTGACCCGTGGTTATGTGGGTGCTCCCGATGGAGGCCTCCTCGCAGAACGTCGCGGCGCCCGCCGCGCGCAACGTGCTCTCCGCGGCGGTGGTGGTGGCCGCGCTCGGCTACTTCGTCGACATCTACGACCTCATCCTCGTGAGCATCGTCCGCAAGCCGAGCCTGACCGCGCTCGGGGTCGCCGGCGACGCGCTCGTCTCCCAGGGCTTCTCCGTCCTCAACTGGCAGATGGTCGGGATGCTGCTCGGCGGGATCCTGTTCGGCGTCCTCGGGGACCGGCGCGGGCGGCTCCACATCCTGTTCGGCTCGATCACCCTCTACTCGCTGGCCACGCTCGCGAACGGCTTCGTGCAGGACCTGGCCACCTACAAGGCCCTCCGGTTCGTCGCCGGGGTCGGGCTCGCCGGCGAGCTCGGGGCCGGCGTGACGCTCGTCTCCGAGATCCTCCCGGCCCGCCTCCGCGGCTACGGGACGATGATCGTCGCCTCCGTCGGCGTGTCCGGGGCGGTGGTGGGGAACGTGGTGGCGAAGACGCTCGACTGGCGCTGGGCGTACTGGGTGGGCGGCGGGCTCGGGCTCGTCCTCCTCCTGCTCCGCGTCAGCGTCCACGAGTCCGGGATGTTCCGGGCCCTGGAGCGCGCGCCCGACGTCTCGCGCGGGAACTTCCTCTCGCTCTTCACCCGCTGGAGCCGCTTCGGGCGCTACCTCGCGTCGATCCTCATCGCCGTCCCGATCTGGTTCGCGAACGCGATCCTGGTCCTCCTCTCCCCCGAGCTCGCCAAGGTGCTCGGGGTGACCGGGCCGGTGAGCGCGGGCGACGCCGTCATGATGTTCTACGGCGGGCTCGTCCTCGGGGACGTGGCGAGCGGGACGCTCTCGCAGCTGATCGGGAGCCGGCGCCGGGTGGTGCTCCTCTTCCTGTCGATGCTCACGGGCTCGATCGCCCTCTACTTCGTGGGAGGGCGGGGCGCCTCCCCGCCGCTCTTCCTCGCGCTCTGCGGCCTGCTCGGGGTGTCGAGCGGCTACTGGGCCATCTTCGTCACCGTCGCCGCGGAGCAGTTCGGCACCAACATCCGCGCCACCGTGGCGACCACGGTGCCGAACTTCGTGCGCGGGCTGGTGGTGGTGGTCACCTCGTCCGTGGAGGCGCTCCGGCGCCCGGCCGGGCTCGTCCCCGCCGCGCTCGCCGTGGGGGCGTTCTGGCTCGTCCTCGCGTTCGTCTCCGCGCTCCGGCTGCCCGAGACCTTCGGCGTGAACCTCGACTACCTCGAGCGGGACTGAGGAGAGCGCGGGATGTCCGTCTACGTGGTGGACGTCGAGTCCGACGGGCCCATCCCCGGCAAGTACTCGATGGTCTCGCTGGGCGCCGTGCTGGTCGAGCCGGGGCTCTCGCGGACCTTCTACGGGCGGACCCGGCCCATCGCCGACCTCTGGCTCCCCGAGGCCCTGGCGATCTCCGGGACCACCCGCGAGGAGCACCTCCGCCACGACGAGCCGGGCGAGGTGATGGCCGCCTTCGAGCGCTGGATCCAGGAGACCACGCGGGGGAAGCCGGTGCTCTACTCGGACAACCTCGCCTTCGACTGGCAGTTCGTGAACTGGTACTTCCACACGTTCCTGGGGCGGAACCCCTTCGGCTGGAGCGGCCGGCGGATCGGCGACCTCTACTGCGGGATGGTGAAGGACGCCTACGCCCAGTGGAAGCACCTCCGCACCAGCGCCCACGACCACCACCCGGTGAACGACGCCCGCGGGAACGCCGAGGTGATCCTGAAGCTGGTGGAGATGGGGCTGAAGCTGGAGCTGCGGTAGAGGCGCTGGAGCGCGGGCGGACGCGCCGGCCGGCTCTCGGGTAGGATCGCCAGCCATGCGCCTCTCCCCGCTCCGGCGGTCCCTCGCGTTGCTCGTCGCCGCCGCGCTCGGCCTGGCCCTGCCGGCCTACCGGCTCTTCCAGGGGCCCCGGCGCTCACCGGCCGCGAACTCCCCCGGTGAGGCGGACGCCGTGCTCTCCCCGCTCCGCGCGGCGCTGCCGCCAGGCGCGCGCCTGGGCGTGGCGGTCCTCGAGGATCCGGCCACCTCGGCGTCGGATGCCGCCCGCCTCTACCTGACCGAGTACGCCCTCGCGCCGGCGATCGCGACCCCGGTCATGCTCCGCGACTGCCTCGAGCGGGGGCGCGAGGCGTGCGGGCTCGGGAAGGTCGGGTTCCTCACGCTCGCCGCCCCGGAGCCCCACGCGACGCAGATCGCAGCCCTCCTCGGGCTCGTCCCGGTCGCCCGCTCCGGCGAGGTCGTGCTCCTCGGCAGGCGGGCGCCGTGACCGCGCTCGCCCTCGGCGCCGCGCTCGCCCTGCCGGCCGCCTTCGCCTACCTGCTCCTCGGGCGGCTCCTCGGCCCCCCGAGCCGGGACCTGCTCGCCGTCGGCGCACGGCTCGCCGAGGCGATCCTCCTCGGGCTGGGCCTCTCCGCGCTCCTCGCGTTCGCCTGGCTCCTGGCCGGCGGGCGCCTGGGTGGCCCATACGCCGCGGTCGACGCCGGCGCGTTCGTGATCGCGGCTGCCGGCCTGGCGCGTGCCGCCCGCGGGGTGCGCCCAGCCCCCTCGTCGCCGCCGGATGCCCTCGGGCGCGCGGCGCAGGTCGCGCTCGCCCTCGGCCTCGTCGTCGCCACGGCCGCGGTGGTCGGAGGGATCGCGCGACTGCCGCACGGCGAGTGGGACGCCTGGGCGATCTGGAACCTCCGAGCGCGCTTCCTCCTGCGGGCGGGCTCGGCCTGGCGCGACGCCTTCGTCCCGGACCTCGCCTGGAGCCGCCCGGAGTATCCGCTCCTCCTCCCGCTCGCGGTCGCGCGCCTGTTCGCCTACGCGGGCGAGACCACCGCGGCCCCGCAGCTCGTGGCCGCGCTCTTCACGCTCCTCGCTCCCGTGGCGCTCGCCGGGGCGGTGGCGCGGCGCAGCGGGCCGCTGGCGGGCGGTGGGGCGGCCCTGCTCCTGCTGGCGACGCCGTCGTGGATCTGGTTCGGCACCTGCCAGTACGCCGACGTCCCGGTGGCCTCCTATCTCCTGATCGGGTTCGCCCTCGCCGGCGCGAGCCTCGAGGCCCCCGAGGAGCGGGGTCGCGCGGCGATGGGCGGGCTCGCCCTCGGGCTCGCCGGCTTCACCAAGAACGAGGGGCTCGCCGGAGCGGCCTGTGCGTTCGTCGTCTGGGGCCTCCTCGCCTGGCGTGCCCGGGGCGCGCGAGCGGCGCTCCGCGAGCTGTCCGCCGTCGGTGCGGGGGCGGCGCTCCCCGCCCTCGCCTGGGCCACCTTCCACCTCGCGGTGTCTCCGGGGATCGCGCCGGCCCTGACCCAGTCCCAGTCCGCGGCGTCGCTGGCGGCGAAGGTGCTCGATCCCGAGCGCTGGACGACCATCCTCGGCCACGCGGCCGGAGTCTTCCCCGGGGTGGAGCTCTGGCTCCCGGCGGCAGCGCTGGCGCTCCCGGTGCTCCTCGGCCTCCGCCCTCGAGCCCTCGCCTCCGTCGCGATGCTCGCCCCCGCCCTGATCTTCCTGCAGACGATCGCGGTGTTCCTCGTCACGCCACTCCCGCTCGCCTGGCACCTGTCGAGCGCCATGAACCGCGTCCTGTTGCACCCCTGGCCGGCCCTTCTCCTCGCCCTCTTCGGCGCGGTCCCGCCCGCCGAGGCCCCCGCCGCGTCCGCGGCGCGGAGCGCCGCGCGGTGACCCCCCTCCTCCTCGCCGGCGCCGTCCTCGGGCTCTCCTCCGCGGCCGCGCCCGGGCCGTTCCAGGCCTACGTCCTCGCGCAGTCGATCCGCGCCGGGGCGGGCCGGACGCTCCCCGTGGCCCTGGTCCCGCTCGTCTCCGATCCGCCGGTGATCGCCACGGTGCTGCTCGCCCTCTCGCAGGTGCCCGCCGGGCTCCTCCGCGCCCTCCAGATCGGGGGCGGCGCCATCGTGCTCTGGCTCGCCGCCTCCACCCTCCGCGCGGCCCTCCGGCCGCCGCCGGCCGGGGCGCCGACCCCGCCCCGCGGCTTCCTCCGGGCGGTGCTCCTCAACCTCACGAACCCGAACGCCTGGCTCTTCTGGAGCGCGGTGGGCGGCCCGACCCTGGCCTCCGGCTGGCGCTCGGCGCCGCGGCTCGGCCTCGCGTTCCTGGCCGGCTTCTACGCTTGCCTGGTCCTGGGCAACGCCGTGCTGGTGCTCGGGGCCGGCGGCCTCGCCCGGCTCGGCCCCGGCTTCTCCCGCGCCCTCGGCGCGCTGTCGGGGGCGCTGATGGCCGGCTTCGGCGTCTGGCAGATCGGGCGGGGGGCCCTGGGGGCCTGATCAGGGAGCGGCGGCCGGGGCGGCCTTGGCCTTCGGACCCGCATCCGGGGCGGCCTGGGCGCCGGCCTGGGCCGCGGCCGCCAGCTCCTCCTCGCGGCGCCGCAGGTACCGCGCCAGCCCGGCGTCCGCAGAGCGGGCGTGGTAGCGGAACCAGGAGAGGTAGCGCGAGGCCACCCAGAGCCGGACCTTGGCGGTGATCCCGGTCTCGAGCTCGGCGGAGATGCGGCCGAGCTCGGCGAGGAACGAGGCGTGGTCCTCCCGGTGGTTGCGGGCGTGCTCGTACCCCTGCGCCATGAGCTCCTCCTCGAACCGGAAGTGCGCCTGGGTGGCGAGCCGCAGGCGCTCCAGGGCGGGCCCGGCGGCGAGGCGGTCCTCGGCCTCGAGGAGGACGCGGAGCTCGGCCGAGGCGGCCGCCAGCTCCTGGTGCTGCGCATCGATCCCGGCATGGCCGGAGGAGAGCCCCTCCCCGAACGCGGACGCCTCCATGTAGGTCCACCCTCCTGGCGGCGCGACCGCCGGTCGGCTACGAAGCACGGGTCGGGCCGGGCCGGCCCCCTGCGCCGCATTGCCGCCGGCGCTGCCGGCGGGGTAGAAGCCGGTGACGAAAACGGGAGGCGGGATGCGCAGGAAGGGGATCGTGCTGGCCGTCCTCGCGGCGTCGGCCGCGGCCGCGAGCGCGGTCGGCTGGGCGGTGCTGCGCGGACCCGGGGTTCCGGCCGCCGCCCACCGTCCCACGACGGCGCTCGCCCCGACCCCCGAAGGGTTGAGCCTCGACGCCAGCGCCGTCCGCACCGGCCGGCTGGCGATGGATCGGATGCCGGAGGAGGTCGCCGCCGCGCTCGACGTCCACTCGGCGGAGATCGTGAAGAACGCCGAGGCGCTCGCCGGCAAGCAGGCGCGGATCACCGGGACCTGTGGCCCGGGCTCGGCGATCAGGGTGGTGGAGGAGGACGGCACCGTGGTCTGCCAGCGGCTGCCGCGCGGGGTGGTCTCGGTCTCCGCGCTGGTGGGGGTGCCGCGGGTCACCTCCACGGAGACCGCGCAGCAGAGCGTCCCCGGCGGCGTGGGCCGCTACCAGACCGCGGGGGACGACGATTTCCTGGTGGTTCCCATCTCCCTGCCCGACGGGGCGATCGTCACCTCCTTCACCTACGTCTACTGGGACGCCGATCCGCGGGTGGACGGCGCCGCCTACCTGTACCGCTCGGACGACCTCCCCATGGCGGCGGTGGCGACCAAGGACGCGGCGAGCGAGGTCCGCTTCGGCACGACCGACGTGGTCCAGTCCCGCAAGGTGGACAACTCCGGGTTCGCCTACTTCGTCTACTTCCAGCTCTCTGCGGAGGCCGGCCCGAGCCTCATGCCCATCGCGGCGTCGGTCGGCTACCGCCTCCCCTGAGCTAGTATCCGAGACCCATGCCCCGGATCGCCCTCGGCCGCGCCAGGCGGCTCGTCGTGAAGGTCGGGACCGGCACCCTCACCGATCGGGAGGGCCGGTTCGACCGGCAGAACTGCGCCCGGCTCGGTGCGGACCTGGCCGAGGCCGCCAAGGGGCGGAGGATCGTGCTCGTGTCGTCGGCGGCGATCGCCCTCGGCGCCGAGCGGCTCGGGCTCGCCCGCAGGAAGGGCAAGCCCTGGGACCTCCCCACCAAGCAGGCCTGCGCCGCGACCGGCCAGCCCCACCTGATGGCCGCCTGGGGCGAGGCCCTCGGCCGGCACGGCCTGGTCACCGCCCAGGTGCTGCTCACCGCCGAGGACCTGGCCTCGCGCCGCCGCTTCCTCAACGCCCGCCGGACCTTCGAGCGGCTCCTCGACGCCGGCGCGATCCCGGTGGTGAACGAGAACGACACCGTGGCCGTGGAGGAGATCAAGGTCGGGGACAACGACACCCTGGCCGGGCTGGTGGCCGGCTGCGTCGAGGCGGAGGCGGTGGTGATCTTCACCGACGTGGACGGCCTCTACGACCGGAACCCGGCCGAGCCGGGGGCGAGGCTCCTCCACGACGTGCCCCGGGTCACCGCCGAGGTCGAGCGGATCGCGGGCGGGGCGGGCAACGAGCGGAGCGTGGGCGGGATGGCCACCAAGGTGAAGGCGGCGCGCAAGCTCGCCGCCCAGGGGGTGGTGACCGCCCTCCTCTCCGGCCGGCGCCCCGGCGCCCTGGCCGCCCTGCTCGCCGGCGAGGACGTGGGGACGGTGTTCGCCCCGGCGCGGGACCGGCTCTCCTCGCGCAAGGGCTGGCTCGCGGCGGCCGCCCGCGGCAAGGGGCTGATCGTGGTCGACCCCGGGGCGCGCCGCGCCCTGGTGGAGCAGGGGCGCAGCCTCCTCCCCTCCGGGGTGCGGGGGGTGGAGGGGCAGTTCGGGATCGGGGATCCCGTGGACATCGCGGTCGATCCCGGCCGGCCGTTCGCCCGCGGGCTGGCCGGGTACGGGGCCGACGAGGTGCGCCGGCTGGCCGGGGTGAAGACGAGCGAGATCGAGCGGGTCCTCGGGTATAAGTACCTCGACGAGATCGTCCACCGGGACGACCTGGTGGTCCTCGAGACCGCCCGGGAGTGAGCATGCGCCAGCCCACCGAGCAGGACCTCCGCGCCGAGATGCGCCGGCTCGCCGAGGCCGCGCGCGGCGCCTCGCGCGCGCTGGTGAGCGCCGACACCCGGCGCAAGGACGCCGCCCTCCGGGCCGCCGCCGAGGCGATCGGGCGGCGGGCCGAGGCGATCCTCTCCGCCAACGCGGACGACCTGGCCGCGGCTCGCAAGGCCGGGCAGGGGGAGGCCTTCCTCGACCGGCTGGCGCTGGACGAGCGCCGGCTGGAGGGGATCTCGCGGGCGCTGCGCGAGGTGGCCGCCCTCCCCGATCCGGTCGGCGAGGTGACCGCCAGCTGGCGCCGCCCCAACGGCCTGGAGATCCGCAAGGTCCGGATCCCGCTCGGCGTGGTGCTGATGATCTACGAGGCCCGGCCCAACGTGACGGTGGAGGCGGCCGGGCTCTGCCTGAAGAGCGGGAACGCCGCCATCCTCCGGCCGGGCTCGGACGCCCTGCGCTCCTCGCTCGCCCTCGCCTCCGCCTTCGCCGAGGGGCTCGACAAGGCCGGGCTCCCCGCCGCCGCCGCGCAGGTGGTCCCGGTCCCAGATCGCGAAGCGACCTTCGCCCTGCTCGAGCTCGACGACCTCATCGACCTCGCCATCCCCCGCGGCGGCCCCTCCCTGATCCGCGCCGTGGCGGAGCGCTCCCGGGTGCCGGTGGTGAAGCACTACCAGGGGGTGTGCCACCTCTTCCTCGACGAGAGCGCCCCGGAGCGGCAGGCGGTCGAGATCGCGGTCAACGGCAAGGTGCAGCGCCCCGGGGTCTGCAACGCCCTCGAGTGCCTGCTCGTGCACCGCGAGGCCGCGGAGCGGCTCCTCCCGCCGGTCGGCCGGGCCCTGGCGGAGGCCGGCGTGGAGCTCCGCTGTGACCCGACCGCGCTCGGGATCCTCTCCCGGGCGGGCGTCCGGGCGGTCACCGCCGCGCCCGAGGACTTCGGCAAGGAGTTCCTCGACAAGATCCTGGCGGTGCGGGTGGTGGCCGATCTCGACGGCGCCCTCGACCACATCGCCCGCTACGGCTCGCTCCACACCGAGGCCATCGTCACCCGCGAGCTCTCGAACGCCCGGCGCTTCCAGCGGGAGGTCACCGCCAGCGCCGTGATGGTGAACGCCTCCACCCGCTTCAACGACGGCGGCGAGCTCGGGCTCGGCGCCGAGATCGGCATCTCCACCACCAAGCTCCACGCGTTCGGGCCCATGGGGCTCGCCGAGCTCACCACCCAGAAGTTCCTGGTCGAGGGCGACGGGCACGTGCGTGCCTAGCCCAGAGGAGAAGGACCACCGAATGGCGACGAAGAAGAAGGCGGCGGCGAGGAAGTCCGGGACGAGGAAGCCCCCGGCGCGGCGGAGCACCCCCCGCGGCCCGGTCCGGGGGAAGGCCCGCGCGCCCAAGCGCCCCGGCCGGGCGCGCCGGCTGGCGGCGGCCAAGGCGGCCGCGCTCGCCCCCGCCCTGCCCGCCCCCCGCCCGGCGGCCGGCGACCTCCCCGACACCGCGCGCCCCATCGCCCTGGCGATCGCCCGCGCCGGCCTGGACAAGAAGGCGGAGGACGTGACCGTCCTCGACGTCCGCGGGCTCACGAGCTACGCCGACTACTTCGTGGTGATGACCGCCGACTCGGACCGACAGGCGGGCGCCATCGCCGACCACGTCGAGCAGACCATGAAGGCCCAGGGCGTGGCCAAGGTCGGCGTCGAGGGCTACGAGGGCGGGCGCTGGATCCTGGTCGATTACGGCGACGTGGTGGCCCACGTCATGAACCGCGAGTCGCGCGGGTTCTACGACCTCGAGGGGCTCTGGGCGGACGCGCCGCGCTTCGCCGTCGAGGCCTAACGGGCTTCCGCCGGCGCGGCAGGCGGACCAGCCGGTCGACGAGCTCCACCAGGGTCCGCTCCGGATCGGCGCACAGCCCGGCGTGGACCGGGGAGACCTGGATCACGGTGCTCCGCGGGGCGACCAGCCAGTGGAAGCGCTCGCGCCGGGAGAGCCGGCCGATGGGCCCCGCCCCCTCGCCGCCGGCGCAGATCAGCGGGATGGCCCGCAGGTGCTCCTCGACGAGGTCCGGGTCGGCCTCCGGCCAGACGGCGCGCAGCCGTCTGCGGTCCAGCTCCACCCGGGCGGCGAGGTGGTCGCGCTCCAGGCAGAAGAGGATCACGCCCGCGTTGACGAACTCCTCCCGGTCCACCCGGGGGACCACCCGCACCACGGCGTAGTCAAACGAGCAGGTCGCGGGCACGGCGGGCCTCTTCCTCGAAGAGCGGGGCGGCGCCGAGGCGGCGCTCGAGGTGGCGCTGGTAGGCGGCGCGGTGATCGCCGGGCGTGACCAGGCCGGGCTCGGCGAGGAGCCACTCGTCCGGCACCTCGGAGAGGACGCGGGCGATGGTCTCCGGCCCGAGGCGGCCCCGGAGCCGGGCGCCCGCCGGGGCGAGCCGCGTCGCCCAGGGGAGGAGGACGTGGTCCTTCACCGCGGCGAAGGGGCTCTCCGGGTCCGCCCTGCTCCAGGCGTGGTGGAAGTAGAGGGAGGCGCCGTGGTCGATGAGCCAGAGCCGGCGGTGCCAGGCGAGCAGGTTGGGGTTCCGCGGGGTGCGGTCGACGTTGGTGACGAAGGCGTCGAACCAGACCACCTCCGACGCCTCCTCGGCGCTCGGGGGCGGGCCGGCCAGCGGATCGAAGGTGACGCTGCCGGGCAGGTAGTCGAGCCCGAGGTTCACCCCCACGCTGCCCTTGAGGAGCCCGCGGATCTCGGAGTCCGGCTCGTTCCGCCCCAGGGCCTGGTCCACCTCCACCCGCACCAGCTCGGGGATCCGCAGGCCCGCCGCCCGGGCGAGCTCCCCGGCCACCAGCTCGGCCACCAGCGCCTTCGGCCCCTGCCCGGCGCCGCGGAACTTCACCACGTAGAGGCCGCAGTCGTCGGCCTCGACGATGGCGGGGAGCGAGCCGCCCTCGCGCAGCGGCGTGGCATAGCGGGTGGCGGTGACGGTCCTCATCGGCCCGCGAGGCTACCACCGCCCGGCCGGCCCGCGGGCGCGCTCGTTCCGTCAGGGCACCGCCGGGCCGGGCGGGGAGGGGGGAGCCGCGCCCTCGCCCATCCCGGCCAGGGCCGCCGCCCCGAGCACCATCGCCCCGCCGGCGGCGAAGGGCCAGCCCACCGGCTCGGAGAGGATGGCGGCGCCGAGCGCCACCGCGAAGGCGGTGTCGAGGAGGGGGATCGCCCCGACCGCGGCGATGGGGACGCGGGGGAGGAGCCAGTAGAGACCGAGGTAGGTGAGGGCGGTGCCGAAGATCGCCAGGTAGAGGAGCGCCCCCACCGCCACCGGGGTGAAGGCCACCGGGTGGGTGTGCTCGAAGGGGTAGGCGACGACGAGCAGGACCACCCCGCCCACCGCCGCCTGGCCGGTGGTGAGGGCGAGCGGGCTCACCTCGAAGGCGTGGCGGCGGGCGAGCACGTTCGCCACCGCCACGGTGATCGAGGCGAGGACCACCAGGGCGCTCCCGAGCGCCAGCGGGAGGGAGCGCTCGAGCTCGGCCAGGCGGGGCCACTGGAGGACCGCGATCCCGAGGACCCCGAGGACGGCGCTCGCGATCTTGGCCGGCGTGAGCCGCTCGCCGGGCAGCAGCACCCGGGCGACGAGCGCGATCCAGACCGGGAAGGTGGCGAAGAGGACCGCCGCCAGGCCGGAGGGGACCCACTGCTGCGCGGCGAAGAGGAGGCCGTAGGGGATGGCGATCTGGAAGAGGCCCACCAGCGCCACCCGCCAGCGGGCCGGCCCCACGATCTCGCGCCAGTGGCCGCCGCGGAGGGCGACCGGTCCGAGGATCGCGGCCGCGAGCGCCATCCTCACCCCGGCGAAGAGGAGCGGAGGCAGGTCGTGCAGCCCGACCCGGACCACCATCCAGGTCGAGCCCCACAGGAAGGCGACCGCGACGTAGACGAGGGCGACGGCGGTGCGCACGGAGGCCGCGATGGTAGCCCGGCGGGGCCGCCCGGGCTACGGCAGCCGGACGAGCCAGGCCGCGAGGCCGGCGGCGAGCGCCAGCGCCGCCCGGGTGAGGAGGAGGCCCCTCGACCGCCGGCGGGCCGGGATCGAGACGTCGAGCGCGAGCGTGGTCTTGCGGGCGTCGGCGGTCCGGGTGGCGTTCAGGGTCTCGAGGTCCATCCGGGAGAGGGCGATCTCCTCGGTGGCGAAGCCCCGGTGGGCGAGGAGGGCGATCAGGCGGGCGCGCGGGTGGGTCTTCCGGAGCGACCGGGCGGCGGCGGCGTCGAGGGCACGGGCGAGCGCCCCGGCGGAGCGCCAGCGCTTGGCCGGGCGCCGGGCCAGGCTGCGCTCGATGGCCCGGGCGAGGCGGCGGGGGCAGTCCGGAGCCAGGGAGCGCACCCGGCGGACGCGGCCCCGCCGGATGGCCGCGAAGAGCTCGTCGGCGTTGGCGCCGCGGAAGGGCTTCTCCCCGGTGACCAGCTCGTAGAGCGTCACCCCGAGGGCCCAGACGTCCGAGGGCGGCCCGGCCTCCTCCCCCGCCAGCACCTCCGGGGCCATGTAGGACGGGCTGCCCACCAGCATCCCGGTCCGCGTCAGGGAGGGGTCGTCCTCGCCCTTGGCGATCCCGAAGTCCATGAGCTTCACGTCGCCGTCGCGCGAGACCATCACGTTGGCCGGCTTCACGTCCCGGTGGAGGAGGGCGCACCAGTGGACGTAGTCGAGCGCCTCCGCCACCCGGGCGCCGATCACCGCCGCGCACTCGGGCGGCAGGGGGCCGCCGTCCTTGAGGACGCGGGCCAGGTCGGCGCCGTCCACCAGCTCGGTGACCAGGTAGAGCTGCTCCTCCCGCTCGACCAGGTCGTGGACCGCCACGATCGCCTCGTGCCGCAGGCGCGCGTAGGCCCGCCCCTCGCGGCGGAAGCGCTCCACGATCTCCTTCGACCGGACCAGCTTCTGGTCGAGGGCCTTCACCGCCACGGCGCGGTCGAGCCCTTCCTGGTGGGCCTCGTAGACGACGCCCATCCCGCCCCGTCCGATCTCGCGGACGATCCGGCACGTCCCGATCTTGCGAACCATCGGCGGGAGGATCGCTCGCTCGCCCGGTCGCACTCAAGGCGCACACGGGCGCCGGACCGCGCAAATCCGTCGCGCCGGGAAGGGCGGCCTCGCCGTGCGGTTGCCAGGGGAGTCGCCTGATCTGCTACACTTCGACCCTCGGATCGCCGCGGACGAGAGTTTGGACGCGAAAGCCGCGTGATTTCGCGTCGTTCACGCGGTGCTGGATTTCTGCAAGGTTTGCGTCGGGCGCATGGGTGCGCTCAGGCGCACAGGTCGCTCACTCGAGGAGGTCGTCATGTCGAAGCGGCGGATGGTGACGATGGACGGCAACGAGGCCGTCGCGTCGGTCGCCCATCGGACGAACGAGGTGATCGCCATCTACCCGATCACCCCCTCCTCGAACATGGGGGAGTGGGCCGACGAGTGGTCGGCCAAAGGCAAGAAGAACATCTGGGGCACGGTCCCGAGCGTGGCCGAGATGCAGTCCGAGGGCGGCGCCGCCGGCGCGGTCCACGGCGCGCTGCAGGCCGGCTCCCTGACGACGACCTTCACCGCGTCGCAGGGGCTCCTCCTCATGATCCCCAACATGTTCAAGATCGCGGGGGAGCTGACCAGCTTCTGCATGCACGTCAGCGCGCGCGCCGTCGCCACCCACGCCCTCTCGATCTTCGGCGACCACTCGGACGTGATGGGCGTCCGCCAGACCGGCTTCGCCCTCCTCTCCTCGGCCTCGGTCCAGGAGGCGCACGACTTCGCCGCCATCGCCCAGCGCGCCACCCTGCACTCGCGCGTCCCCGTCCTCCACTTCTTCGACGGGTTCCGGACCTCGCACGAGGTCGCCAAGATGGAGGAGCTCGCCGACGAGGACCTGCACGAGATGATCCCGGATGCGCTGGTGGCCGCGCACCGGTCGCGGGCCCTCACCCCGGACCGGCCGAGCGTGCGCGGCACCGCCCAGAACCCGGACGCCTTCTTCCAGGCCCGCGAGGCCTGCAACCCGTTCTACGCCGAGGCCGCCGACCACGTGCAGGAGGCGATGGACCACTTCGGCAAGCTCACCGGGCGCAAGTACAAGCTCTTCGAGTACTTCGGCCACCCGGAGGCGGAGCGGGTGCTGGTGCTCATGGGCTCGGGCTGCGAGACCGCCCAGGAGACGGTCGAGCACCTGATCGCCAAGGGGGAGAAGGTGGGGATGGTGAAGGTCCGGCTCTACCGGCCCTTCGACCTCGGCGCGTTCATGACCTCGCTCCCCCGGACCGTGCACCACCTGGCGGTCCTCGACCGGACCAAGGAGCCGGGCGCCCTGGGCGAGCCGCTCTACCTGGACGTGGTCACCGCCCTGCGCGAGGCGGAGCAGGCCCACATCGACCGGTTCCACCACCAGCTGACCGTGATCGGCGGTCGCTACGGCCTCTCCTCGAAGGAGTTCACCCCCGCCCAGGTGAAGGCGATCTTCGACGAGCTCGGCAAGGCCCGCCCCAAGCGCCACTTCACCGTCGGCATCAACGACGACATCACCCACCTCTCGCTCAAGGCCGACCCGGCCTTCGACACCGAGAAGCCGGACGTGGTCCGGGCCCTCTTCTTCGGCCTGGGGGCGGACGGCACGGTGGGGGCGAACAAGAACTCGATCAAGATCATCGGGGAGGACACGCCCAACTTCGCCCAGGGCTACTTCGTCTACGACTCGAAGAAGTCCGGGTCGGTGACCATCAGCCACCTGCGCTTCGGGCCGCGCCCCATCCGCTCCGCCTACCTGATCCAGAAGGCCAACTTCGTCGCCTGCCACCAGTTCGGCTTCCTCGAGAAGTACGACATGGTCGAGCAGCTCGCCCCGGGCGGCACCTTCCTCCTCAATTCGCCCTACGGCCCGGACGAGCTCTGGGAGAGGCTCCCGCGCGAGGTCCAGGAGCAGCTCCTCCAGAAGAAGATCAAGACCTACGTGATCGACGCCTACAAGGTGGCCCGCGACACGGGCATGGGCGTCCGCATCAACACCATCATGCAGACCTGCTTCTTCGCGATCTCCGGCGTCCTGCCGCGCGAGGAGGCGATCGGCCACATCAAGAAGACCATCGAGAAGACCTACTCCCGCAAGGGCGCAGAGGTGGTGCAGAAGAACTTCGCCGCCGTCGACCACACGCTCGCCCACCTCTACGAGGTGCGGATCGAGGGGCGGGCGGTGACCGGCGCGCCGCGGCCACCGGCGGTCTCCGAGGCGGCCCCGGACTTCGTGAAGCGGGTCACCGCGCTCATGCTCGCGGGCAAGGGCGACCAGCTCCCGGTCTCGGCCTTCCCGGTGGACGGCACCTGGCCGACGGGCACCTCGAAGTGGGAGAAGCGCTCCATCGCCCTCGAGATCCCGACCTGGGAGCCGAGCCTCTGCATCCAGTGCAACAAGTGCGCGCTCATCTGCCCGCACGCCGCCATCCGGCCCAAGTTCTACGCGGCCGGGGCGCTCGCCCAGGCCCCCAAGACCTTCCTCTCGATGGACTTCAAGAGCGCCGAGGTGAAGGGGGCGAAGTACACGCTCCAGGTGGCGCCCGACGACTGCACCGGCTGCACCCTGTGCGTGGAGATCTGCCCGGCCGAGTCGCGCACCGAGAAGGGCAAGAAGGCGATCAACATGCTGGACGCCATGCCCCTCAAGGAGAAGGAGCGGAAGAACTTCGAGTTCTTCCTCTCCATCCCGGAGGCCGACCGGACCAAGGTGAAGCTGGACGTGAAGGGGACCCAGTTCCTCGAGCCGCTCTTCGAGTTCTCCGGCGCCTGCACCGGCTGCGGCGAGACCCCGTACCTGAAGCTCCTCACCCAGCTCTACGGCGACCGGGCGATGATCGCCAACGCCACGGGCTGCTCCTCCATCTTCGGCGCGAACCTCCCCACCACCCCGTACACCCAGAACCCCGAGGGGCGGGGCCCGGCCTGGGCCAACTCGCTCTTCGAGGACAACGCCGAGTTCGGCTTCGGGATGCGGCTCGCCATCGACAAGCAGGCGCAGCAGGCGCGCGAGCTGCTCGCCAAGCTCGGCACCGCGCTGGGCGACGGGCTGGTGAAGGAGCTCCTCGAGGCCGACCAGACCACCGAGGCCGGCATCGAGGCGCAGCGGGCCCGGGTGGCCACCCTGAAGGAGAAGCTCGCCGGGGTCCAGGGGCTGGAGGCCCGCTGGCTCCTCGGGATCGCCGACTACCTGGTGCGCAAGTCGGTCTGGATCGTGGGCGGCGACGGCTGGGCCTACGACATCGGATACGGCGGCCTCGATCACGTCATCGCCCAGGGGCGGGACGTGAACATCCTGGTCCTCGACACCGAGGTCTACTCGAACACCGGCGGCCAGGCCTCCAAGGCCACGCCGATGGGCGCGGCGGCGAAGTTCGCCATGGCGGGGAAGAGCCTGCCGAAGAAGGACCTGGCGATGCTGGCCATGAGCTACGGCCACCCCTACGTGGCCCGGGTGGCGCTCGGGGCGAAGGACGCGCAGACGATCAACGCCTTCAAGGAGGCCGACAGCTACACCGGGACCTCGGTGATCGTCGCCTACGCGCACTGCATCGCGCACGGCTACGACCTGTCCGACGCGCTCGGGCAGCAGGAGAAGGCCGTCGACTCCGGGTACTGGCCGCTCTTCCGCTACGACCCGCGGCGGGTCGGGCAGGGGGAGAGCCCGCTCAAGCTCGACAGCCCGGCCCCGAAGATCGAGCTGGCCAAGTTCGTGGAGCACGAGACCCGCTTCCGCCAGGTCGAGCAGGCGAACCCGGAGGGCTTCCGGAAGATGCTCGAGCAGGCGCAGAAGGACGTGCGCGAGAAGTACGCCCTCTACGAGCAGCTCGCCAGGGCGATGAGCCCGGCGAACCTCGTGCCGGGCGGCGGGAACGGCGCCCCGAAGCCGCGCGCGTAGCGAAGCCGCGCGGCGCAGCGCCCCGCGTGACGAAGCGGGCCCGGTTCCCCCAGGAGCCGGGCCCGTCCCGTCTTCCGGCCTCCCGCCGTCGGCGGGCGGGCCGGTAGCTCAGCGCACGCACTTCCCGTCGGCCAGCCGGAGCTCGGCCGCGAGCCCGGCGTGGTCGCTCGGCCACAGGCCGTCGACCTGGTGGCGCGCGCCGAGGAGCACCGCCTCGAGCGGGCCGACCGGGCCGCGGGTCAGGACGTAGTCGATCCGCTGGTCGAGGGTCCCCGGCTGCGAGAGGTCCTCGGGGAAGCAGCAGGACCAGCCGGGGCGGGCCGGGTGGACGGCCGCCCAGACGTCGGCGAAGCCCGCCTGCACGAGGACCGCCTCGCCCTCGGTCCCGGGGAGCGAGTTCAGGTCGCCGACCAGCACCACCCGCCCGGCGTCGGCCGCCAGCGCCTGGACCAGCTCGCCCGCCTGGGCGGTGCGGACCCGCCCGTCGTAGGACTCGAGGTGGGTGGAGACGAAGCGGAACCCCTCGCCCCGGAACTTCACCTCGACGGACACCCACCCGCGCTGCACGTGGAGCTGCTGGCCGAGGACGGTGAGCGGGAGGAGGGTCTGGTAGACGGTGGCGGTCGGGCTCGAGGCATCCACGTCGCCGCGCGCCAGGATCACGCCGCGATCGGTCATGCGCACGTCGTCGCCGCTCGCCACCGGGGCCTCGAAGTCGAAAAGGGTCACCTCGGCCACCGGCGCGTAGTGGAGGCCGCGGGCCCGGAGGGCGTCGACGATCAGCTGCACGTAGTCGAAGACCACCTGGGTGGCGGGGGTGGTGCCGCCCAGGGCGGCGTCCCCGGGGTGCTGGATCCGCCAGAGGTAGGCCTCCTGGAGCCCGACCAGGGCCGGGCGCTCCCAGGCGATCTCGTCGGCGATCGCCTCGGCGCGGACGTGGAAGTCGTTCTTCTGCACCATCGCCCAGACGGCGGTGGTGGCGGCCACGAACTCCTGCGGCGTCTGCGCGGCGATCACCGGGGTGAGGTCGGCGCCGAGGTAGAGGTTCCGGGTGAGGACGGGCAGCACCTTGTTCCCGCCGGCGAGGGCGTGGGCGGGCGGCCCGCTCGCCGGGCCGGCCGTGGCGAGGGCGGCGCTGGAGGAGGAGGTGGGGTCGCCCCCGCCGCCGCAGGCGGCGAGGAGCGCGAGGGACACGACCAGCGAAAGGCGACGCAGCGAGCGCATGCGGACCTCCACGTGGACGGAGCCTGGACGAGCGGCTCGACGCTAGCACCCGCGATCGGGGCCGGACCGCGCCTCCCGGGTCACCGCCGAAGGACGCCCTCGAAGCGGTGTGCGAGGCACGCCACGCGGGGCGACGGAAGACCGGCGTCAGATGCACGACGCCGCCGCGCCGATCCGGGGAAGGCTCGGGGCCACGACCCGCCGGTACCGCTGGACCCGGAAAAGATCGGGCGTCGTGCCGCATAGGGACGGCGGATTCTTCCGGCCTCGACCTTGCAGTGCCATCCGGCCGAGGAGCGCGATACATGCCGGCCTGCCCCAATTTCGATCGCTGCACCCTTCGGCAGAGCCTCGGCATGCAGGCGGCGCTGGCGGTCTGGCAGAGCTTCTACTGCGACGGCTGCTTCGCCCGCTGCGAGCGCTTCAAGCTCCTCGGGGCGGGGCAGGACGTTCCCTCGCGCCTCCTGCCCAATGGCCGGCTGCTCGACGGGCCGGAGGGGATGCCCGCCGCCCCGGGCAGCTCGACCCGCGCCGCCTGAGCCACGGGCCCTCCGCGCCCAGGCCGACGCCTACCGCCCCCAGAGGTCGCGCAACGCGGTGCGGGCGGCGTGCAGGCCGCACATGCCGTGCACCCCACCACCCGGCGCGGTCGAGGCGGAGCAGAGGTAGAGCCCGCGCGCCGGCGTCCGCCAGGGCACCCGCGCCGGCGCCGGCCGGAAGAGGAGCTGCCCGAGCCGGTTCGCCCCGCCGCCCACGTCGCCGCCCACCAGGTTCGGGTTCTCGCGCTCCAGCTCGATCGGCCCGCGCACCGCCCGGGCCAGGATCCGCTCCCGGAAGCCGGGGGCGAAGCGCTCGATCTGGGCCTCGATCTCCCGCGTGGCGTCCCCGGCGAAGCCCGTGGGCACGTGGGCATAGGCCCAGGCGGTGTGGCGTCCCGGCGGGGCGCGCGAGGGGTCGAAGAGCGTGTGCTGCGCGAGGAGCACGAAGGGCCGGGTCGGCGCGGCGCCGCCGGCCACCGCCGCCTCGGCCGCGGCGATCTCCTCGAGCGTCCCCCCGAGGTGGACGGTGGC